>JAKOPX010000351.1 GCA_029778665.1 Bacillota bacterium
CTTCCTTTCATCGCGGTATGCGTCATCTGCTCGATGCCCGTAAAGCGCTTCATACTTGACAGGGTGGAAAGGCTCGGGCTTCCTGAAGGAGTCAGGGCCGCAGCGGCGGCGCTGGGCATCGCCGCGGCATTCATAATGTCGGCAGCCAGCATCGTGAGCAACAGCTACAATCCGTTCATATATTTCAGGTTCTGACCTGTATGGAGATGACGGTACGGCCTTGAGGATACATCCTGAAAGGCACATGCTGATAAATCACTTCATGTGGCCGACATGTATAAAAGAGTGCAGAGAGAATGAAGAGAGTATAAAAAGAGTGCGCTGGAGGGACAGTTTTTGCAGTGAAACAAGCTCGGACGGCGTAGCGTAAAAAAGGAAAGACAGGAGAAGGGGGAAGACATGAAGAAAACCCAGTATACAGTGATATATACCTTTATCGCCGTGATGGCCTTTCTTATCGTGTGTTCGCTGTTTGTTGACAGCGACGGGTTCTCTCCTTTTGAAAACAGGTATCTCAGCAAAAAGCCTGTCCTGTCGGCGAAAGATATTTTTTCGGGAGAGTACATGGAAAGGTATGAGACTTTCCTTTTGGACAACTTTTTAATGAGGGAATTGTCGGTGATGGGGTTCCAGACTTATGCGAACCTCCTTTACCTGGACCTCTTTACCGACAGTGAGCTTGTGCTTGCAAATGTGGATGTGGATGAATTCGTGAGAGCCGGAGGCCAGGAAGGTATTTCGGAGACTGCTGACGCAGGCAGGCCAGACGGTGAAACGGATGGTACAGGCAGTGAGGTGCCTGGCAGTAGCGGAAGCGCTGTACCCGGACAGGACGGCGGCCTGCAGCATAAAGACGAGAATGCAGATACGGATGGGATAGGAAACGTGAATGCCGGTGTGCCGGCGGAGGGAATGCAAAAACAGCCCGATAACGGCCAGGGTGCAGGTGGAGATCCATCCGTAGGAGAAACTGAAGGAGGACAGGCTGGACAATCCGGAGAGCAGGACATGCGGAAAGACGGACAGGGCCAGGACGGCCGGCAGAGCGGCGCCGAAGGGACTTCGGCCGTAAAGCAACAGGTGGACGAGCGGCTGACAAATTCGCTTATAATAGCCGGCGACAGGGTCATGATGCCGACAGGGGCCTACAACTTGAAACCGTTCGGTCAAATACTCGCCGAGTTTGCCGATATCATGCCGCATCTCAACCTGTACTCGATAACCGGCCCGACAAGCGCCGCATTTTATGCGTCTGAGAAATATCGCACCGGCAGCTATGACCAAAGCAAGGCCGAAGGTATAATAGCCCAGAACGCCGACGGAGTGACGGTCGTAAAAGTGTTCGACAGGCTGATGGCACACAGGGATGAGCACATCTATTTCCGGTCCGACGTGCACTGGACCGCGCTGGGAGCGTATTATGCCTACGTCGCGTTCTGTGAGGCATCGGGCCAGGAAGCGGGCGATCTTGACGAGGATTTCACGAAGGGGACGTACGAACCGTTCCTGGGCGGGCTGTATGCACAGATATACAAGATGCCGCAGGCTTCGAGGCTTAAGAACAACCCTGAAAAACTGGATTATTACATCCCGAAGGTCGGACACCAGCTCACGCTGTACAAAATGGGGAACCTGAAAAATTCGTATAAGGTTGACAGCATCATCAATACCAACTTCAACAGTCTCGGGGCATAC
>JAKOPX010000051.1 GCA_029778665.1 Bacillota bacterium
AAGTTCCAGGTGCTTTCCCACAGCATTTCACGGTTCCACAGCGGCATGGCCACATCAGTGTCTATGGAATTGGGCTTCTTTTTGCCGGTATACAGCATGAGGTCTCCTTCATTCCGCTCATAACTGTAGTCTGACAGGAAGGCAATGTTCTTTTCGTTTACCGGAACGAAACAGCTGGCATCGTCGGAGATACTTGTTTCACGTCCTTCGACGTTTATGCACAGGGTGCCGCTCCTGCTTCTGCCGCTGTAATCTTTCAGGTATATCAGCCTGTTGCTGCCTTTATAATTGTACAGGCTCGGGATATAAACATCAGATGCCAGAAGTTTGCCGTTTATGTATATGTCGCCGGAAGAATCCTTTACATCTTTGCAGTAATATATGTTATCGTTCCCGTTCCCGAAGATGTAGCCTGCAACTTCTTCGTCGATTTTTACCGGCTCTCCGGCAATGCCGTTCTTAATGGTCACTGACATCAGGTTGCCGTATCCTATGCTGTAACTACAGCTATCCAGGAAGTACAGTGTACCGTCGCTGCTGAAATCCAGGAAAGCCGGGGATTCACAGTTCAAGACAGATTCCTTGCCGTTTGCGGCGATATATAAATATTCAGAACAGGTCCTGGTTGCCCTGATCCTGTCCTGGATATTGTAGACATAGTCATATTCGGAATAGCCCACAAATTCTTCTGTGAAAAGATCGGACATTTTAAGCCTTTCACCGTCAGAGGAAACATATTTCTGGTATAAAACGGCATTTGTCTTCTGAGATGAATCGCGGACATAATATATGTTATCTGCTACGACTGTTTCCGTACCACTATTCCAGTAACATAATGAAACATTGGTATAGGTCACGGCGTTTTCTTCGCTGTCGAAAACGTTTCTCAGGGATTTCCTGAATTCCTGGGCCTTAAGATTTCGATAAGCTTCTTCGTACTCCCTGTTATACTTATCCACCTCTTTTTCCCATTGCTCATATTCTTTATAATACTTCTCTACGGCAGCATTGTAGGCTTCCTGATTGGTTTCGGTGATCCAGTACCCCCATTCGTTGGTTTCGGGATGTCTTTCAAATCCCCAGAAAGAGTCACTGATCCATACCTTTTCCTGGTAATCATATATGTCCGGATAGACGGGCTTTTCCGGATAATTCGGTTCCGGAAGCACTATTTCTTTCTTGTCCGTCTCGGCCATGTCATCGTCTATGAAGTCCGACAGCTTGTTTACGACAGTTTCTTCCTTCAGGTAGTAAACAGTGCCGTCATCATTGACCGATATTACTCTTTTTATCTCTGAGGCTATTTTTTCCTTGTCTTTGCCGGATTTTTTCCTGTACAGCGAACCGTTATCATAATTATAGTAGTATACTGTCCTGTCACCTGGAGATGCGTAAACTATCGTTGCATTGGCTTCTATTTTATTCTTCTCACCGGATGTGCCTTTCAGCGGCATTTCATACAATGTACTCTGGCCGTCGTATTTGGAGTAGATGATGTAGTCCCCCGTATCGCTGACGTAGAAATATTCGACATAATCGTCCAGCTTAGTTTTTTTGTCGGCTGCGCGGTCATAAACGTACAGCCTGCGGTCATCTCCCTTGATATAGAAAAACTTGCGGCCGTCTTTCGTAAGGAAAGTGGACGTCATAATTATATCGCTGTCGATCCTTACGTGGGATTCCCTTTTGCTGGTGTCTGACTTAAGATCACACCAATAATAAGCCGTTTTAAAGTAATAATCTTCGAACCTGTTCGGATAGAACATGTACCTGCCGTCATCACTGACCAATATATATCTGCCATATGATTTTTCCCAGGGATCTATACTTACTGACTCCGATATCTTGCTGCTCAGCTCGGACGGCGACTTCTTCGACAGTTTGCTGAGCAGCAGACCGTTATCCTTCACATAGACCAGACGGGGAACAGCCGAAGAGGCGGCTGCAATTGCAATGATCGCTATGACCAGGATTATTGCTGCTGCCGGGATAGCGAGAAATGCCGGCTTTTTTAGCAGTTTACCGAAACTGAATGTTTTCCTCTGACCGCCGTTCTGCGCCGCATCGCCGGCAGTGTTGCCAAGAGGTTTGCCGCATTCCTTGCAGAAAGCCATATCTGCACTTAACTTCGCTCCGCATCCGGGGCAGAAATCTGTGCCGCCGGCAGCGTCACGGGCCTTTGTCCCGCACATGGGACAGAACACGTCGCTTTCCTTCAGAACTGTTTTGCAATTTGGGCATACTACCTGGTTTTGCACAAGTTTCCCTCCTCAAAAAAATATGCATTCGGCACCAACGGTGTCCCGTGGCCTGAATACAGCCTTCCAGACCGAAAGGACGTTTTTCGTGGTTATATAATAAATAATACAATAACTGACATGGATTGACAATAAAATGTTGTAGAAATTATCAATAAGCGGTACTAAATCCACATTATCACTTCAGCTACCAGTATACCAGCCTGCGGGTCTCACGCTTCTGCAAAAGGTATCTGGCAGGGTAGATTCCACATTTTCCATGATAAACGACTCGACAAGCAAAGCCTGATACTTAAAAGCGAGAGTAAAATCAAGCAAAACGGGAGTTGTCAAAATATCCTTATTGGAATAGAATCGTTTTGCAAGCAATACTATACCGTTTCTTCAACCGATTTAATCGTCTTATCAATGATGTATGCCGATCAGGTCTGCAGGAAATGCCTGATCATTCCAAAAGGAGGCAGTGTCAGAATGAGGAATTCCAAAAAGCTGATCGCGCTGGTCCTGGCATTAAGTATGCTGTTAATAGGCCTGGTGCTTGTTGTCAGGGAAGCTATCATCCGTCCGGCTGCCGATGGGACTGTTGACGAAGGGGAGCAACCCCAAGGGCAGGAGCTGGATGATGTTGAGGAAGCCGGCAGTCCTGGTGAGGGAACAGACGAAGATGAGTCGACGGGAAGGATCCCGGTGGACGAGAACGGCTTTGATGCCGACGGAAGGATCGTTGCATACTTTGGCACACCTGACCGTATCGACGGCGAAATCGAAGATATCTGGAACATAGCGGAGCCGGTCAGGTTCACTAAGATGCCCATGGGCAAAACGAACACGACGGCGACCATGAGGGTGCTGTGGGATGACAGGGCAGTGTACTTCCTGGTCGAAGTAAAGGACGAGAACCTGTCTGACGCTTCAGTCAATGTCTATGAAAAGGACAGCGTCGAGTTCTTCCTTGACGAGGACAACAGGAGGAGCGGCATATACGAAGGCGACGACAGCCAGTTCAGGATAAACTTCAAAAACGAGAGGTCTGCCGACCATGGCGACCTGACGAACCTTTATTCCGCCGCCAAAGTTGTGGAAGGCGGTTACGTGGTCGAAGGCCGCGTCGCACTGCTGTATCCCCCTGCCAACGGCAAGGTGATGGGCGTGGAA
>JAKOPX010000352.1 GCA_029778665.1 Bacillota bacterium
CTGCCGATCCTGAGCATCCTGGTTTTATTATGGTTCCCGTGTTCCTGCGGGCGGACGTACTTAACATATTCAGCATCTGCATTGCTTATATACAGCCCTACACTTGACGCATGACAAAGGTCGCAGTAGCTTTCATAAGGGCCGTTCCCGTAATAGACAAACTCGCTGCTGCTTTCCGGCAGTTCCATTTCAAAACCCAGCCGGGGCAGATATACGGCATCTTCTCTCACCTTTCCGTCCAGGTCAAACAGGACCGTCCCGTCTTCAGTGATACTGATCTCCAGCGTGTACCTGAGAAACGGATACCTCGAAACACCTGCAAGAGAGCCTTCGACAACGATCCTGTTCCCGTCTTCAAGCCGGCAGCCGTATACTTTCGAAAACAGGCAGTCCAGGTTTTCGCCCTGCCAGGTGTCTACGTTTGCCCACTTCGGCAGCATGTTCCTGTCGTTATCGGTAGCAGCCCTGAAAGCGGTAAGCCTCATCCTGCCTTCAAGCTGTTCCTGTCCGTCGATGACAATGCTGGTAAATGTGCCGTAATGCTTTGAAAACACGTATGTGAACCTTTCACTCTTCGCCGTTATTTCATTTTCGGTCTCCGCCAGTTTCAAAGGCTTTGCCGCAGGTTTCCGCCTTACTTTCGCCGGCAGTTCGTGCTGGGTATGCGCAAGGACTTTGCCGTCCCTGACCAGGTAAACGTTTATATGCGCCCCGTAGCTGCACTCGATTTCAGGCACGCTGACCGGCAGCCGGACTGTTCCGTGGGGTTCAAGGGAGATATTGAGTTCTTCTGATTTCAGTATTGCCCCGTCGCTTTCGATTTCGAATTTTACCGTATACTCATTCAGATCAGTAAAGTCGAACCGGTTGTATATCGTCAGGATGCCGTCGCTGAAACTGGTCCGGATAGGCTGGTAAGCTGCCTTGACTTCCAGGCTGCCGGCCTTGAAGGAACGGTCGGCAAAAACCAGGCCGTCGCAGCAGAAATTGCCGTCGTGGGTCAGTTCACCGGCAAAATCGCCGCCGTATCTTTCCACGCCGTTGACGGTGACCACATGGTCCGCCCATTCCCAGACGCATCCGCCGATCAGTTTGGGATACTTATCGAACAGTTCATTGTAATCCCACACGTCTCCCGGCCC
>JAKOPX010000353.1 GCA_029778665.1 Bacillota bacterium
CACCAGGTGCCACTTGATTTCCACTGCATCGATATAAAGCAGTTTGCTTTCATGGAGCGGTACAGTTCCATCAGCAAAGTGCTCGACACGTTCTACGCCTCGCGGGACAACGCAGAGCGCCTCAGGCAGAAAAAGGCCGACCTTTACAAAGTGCTGAGTAATTCAATCGAACGCTGCGCCAAAAAGCTCGCGATACAGCAGGATACCCTGAGGGAAGCGGCAGACAGTGAGAAATTCAGGCTTTACGGCGAACTGATCACCGCCAATATCTATGCAATACCCAGGAACGCAAAAAAAGCATCCCTTCTGAATTATTACAGTGAAAACGGCGAATATGTCGAGGTCCCGCTCGATCCGGACCTGACGCCGCAGGCAAATGCTCAGCGTTACTTCCGCAAATATGCGAAAGCAAAGAGCACCTATGTCAACACGGCACACCAGATCCGGCAGACGCAAGGCGAACTCGATTACCTGGAGAGCGTTCTCCAGATGCTTGAAAACTGCACCACGGTACAGGAAATAGATGAGGTCAGGCAGGAGCTCGTGGACCAGGGTTACATGGCACAGAAGCGCAGGCGGCAGGACAAAAAGGACTCCACTGCCACAAAACCTTTCCATTACAGGTCCACGGATGGGTTCGACATACTCGTTGGGAAAAACAACATCCAGAATGACCGCCTGACTTTCAGAACAGCGCAGTCCGGTGACATTTGGCTCCATACCAAAGCCGTCCCCGGCTCTCATGTGATCATAAGGAGGAACGGGCGTGACGTCCCCGACAGGACCATAGAGCAGGCAGCCATTATTGCAGCCTGGCACAGCAAGGCCAGGATGTCCTCCAACGTACAGGTGGACTACACGCAGGTGAAAAACGTGAGCAAACCCTCCGGCGCGAAGCCGGGTATGGTGATATACACAAATTACAAAACAGCCGTTGTCAAGCCGGACCAGTCGCTTGTGGAAAGCCTGAAGGCATAGGATCGTCAGGCCATCCTTATTGGAAATCGGATGCTGTTTATATATAATATAAAGAAATACCCATTCATGGAAATGCAGTAAAGCAACTCCTGCCGTATATGGCCGGAAATTCCGGAACCGTCCTGATCCGGTCCGGGCAAAACCGAAAGGAGCATTATAAAAATGGAAAAAGACAATGCTGCAAATAAAGCGACCGTAAACGAAGCAAACCGCATCAGCGTGGAAATGGTCTGCGGGAATGCTGAAGCTTCACCAGCTGCAGAAAAATACATAAGGAAAGCCCTTGATATGGGCGCCGAACATGCAGTATTCTTCAGAGCAGAAGACATTGAATTCGATCCGAGGTCGCTGCTGAAATGCATGTTTGGATGCAGTTCATGGGGCAAAGACCATACCTGCCCTTCCAGGCCCGGTTCGCTTAAGCCCTGGGAATATGAGCAGATATTCAGAAGGTACAGCTGGGGCATAATAATACACTCCCACAGCAAGAAGACTTCGCAGGAAATCTCATTCGCCATAGAAAGCCTGGCCTTTACGGACGGATACTATATGGCATTTTCACTGAGCGACTGCTCCATCTGCCGCGAATGCGGCGGCAAAAGGGGACTGCCCTGTGCCGATCCGAGGAAGGCAAGGCCCGCATTCCACAGTGTCGGCATCGACGTATTCAAAACTGTCAGGAAATTCGGCCTGCCCATAGAGACGCTGAAAACTGAGTCGGATGAGCAGAACTGGTACTCGGCAGTATTTATTGAGTAATGTACCGGAAACCCGGGTAATGTACCGAAAACCGAAGAATGATATATGATCCGCTGAATAATTGGATACAGGAGTGGCTGATATGGTATCTGAAAAAATACTTACAAATCTTAAGAAATCGTCATGGATAAGGGCAATGTTCGAACAGGGCGAAAGCCTCCGAAAAAAGTACGGGGCAGACAACGTCTACGACTTCTCTCTCGGGAATCCTGACCTCGAACCGCCTCAGACTGTAAAGGAAGTCCTGAAAAAGACAGTACTTTCTGACACCCCGAAAATGCACGGATACATGAGCAATGCAGGCTACGCTGACGTAAGGGCAGCTGTCGCCGAACACCTAAGTAAAACCAAGGGCGTGCCTGTGGAAGCGTCCCACGTAGTGATGCAGTGCGGCGCCGGCGGAGCAATGAACGTGGTGTTGAAAACCATCCTGAACCCTGGCGAGGAAGTCATCGTACTTGCTCCCTATTTCGCCGAATACCTTTTTTACATAGACAACCACGGCGGCGTACCCGTCATCGTTGATACGGACCGGGAAACGTTCCAGCCTGATGCAAAAAAGATACACGATGCCATCACACCGAAAACGAAGGCAATAATAATCAATTCTCCGAATAACCCGACCGGCGTCATTTACAGCAGGAGTTCACTGGAAAGCATAGCTGAGGTTATTGAAAAAAGGCAAAAGGAGTTCGGTACGACCATATGCGTCATATCAGACGAGCCATATGACAAAATAGTATATGACGGCGCTGAAGTCCCGTCCGTGTTCGATGTTTTCAAAAACTCCGTCATCGTCAATTCCTACAGCAAATCTCTTTCGCTGCCTGGTGAAAGGATCGGCTTTGTCGCAGTCAATCCGGGGATCGGCGACACATCCGACCTCATGGACGGCCTTATTTTCTCAACAAGGACACTTGGCTTTGTCAACGCGCCCGCACTATTCCAGCGCATACTCCCCGGGTCGCTCGATGCGCAGGTGGCCGTCGAAGTTTACAAAAAAAGGCGCGACATGCTCTACGAGATAATCACCAAAGCCGGTTTCAGGTGCCTAAAGCCTCAGGGCGCATTTTACCTCTTCCCGAAGTCGCCTATAGAAGATGATGTGAAGTTCTGCAATGAGGCTCTTAAGTACAACCTTATAATCGTACCGGGCACGGGATTCGGTTTCAGGGGCTTCTTCAGGCTGGCATACTGCGTGGATGAGAAGACTATCATCAACTCTCAGAAGGCATTTGAGGCACTGGCAGCGGAGTTCAAATAAGCATATGATAAATCTGGTGCCTGGTACATCAGTCAGTCAGCTGCAATTCAATGCACCGTGTGCATAAGCCGACTGTCTGACGTGCCAGGCACTGTATTTGCGCCGTTCAGCCTTCGTGCTATGCTGGAACGTCCCCGCGCCCCGGAGGCTGTCACCATATTCAGTCCTTTGCTGTGATCACAAGCAACAGCCCGTCTTTCACTTCGATATACGCCTCGTCTTCCGAGAACCTGTTGCTGACTCCGCGGGAAGAGCCGACTTTAAGCTCGGCATTGTCCAGCGGGAAATACAGGCCGTGTGTCGTGACCCCGGAAGCGTCTCCTCCGAAAGGAAGCAGTGTGACAAAGGCTCCGTCCTCGCGCTTAAGCCTTATACTTCCGCTTATCAGCCGCACCTCGTTTTTCTCGTCGGCAATGATCCCGTCCACGTTGGCATCAAGCATCTTTTTCAATAAAAAAAGATTGGACATTGAATGGTCCAGCCTCGATCCGACCGCCCCGAGCAGTATTATCCTGCTGCAGCCCTTTTCAATCGCTATCTCCACGGCCAGTTCGCTGTCTGTCATGTCTTTTTCGACAGGATAGCGGAATATCCCGGCTCCTGCCGCTTCAATACGGCTGTAATCGCCGCCGTCTATCGAATCGAAGTCGCCGACGGCAATGTCCGGCACAATGCCCATGGCCGTGCAGTGGCGTGCCCCGCTGTCCGCGGAAATTACCAGGTCCGCATTTTCGCAGTATTTCCTGGCGTGGTGGTAATCCCCTACCCTGCCCCCGCAGATTATCACGCATGTCATACGGTACCACCGAATGCGTTCAGCCTCAGGCTGCTGATTATTTCCGCCGCATCAGGCGCTCCGAATATGGTCGTGCCCGCGACGATCACATTTGCGCCCGCCAGGGTCACTTCCCTGATATTCGTAAGGTCGATCCCTCCGTCGACCTCGATGTCAAGTTCCAGGCCGCGCCTTAAAGCAATTTGCCGCAGTTCACGTATTTTTCCGGTCATGCTTTCTATGTACTGCTGTCCTCCGAATCCGGGATCCACCGTCATCAACAGCACCATATCCACGTCTCCCAGTATTGCATCGAGCGCGTTCAGAGGGGTGGCGGGGTTCAGCACCACGGACGGCCTTGCTCCGCATTCTCTTATCAGTTCTATTGTACGGTGGAGGTGGGGATTGTTTTCGACATGAACAGATATTATATTCGCACCGGCATCCGCAAAGTCGTGTATGTACCGGTCAGGATTCTCTATCATTAGATGTACGTCAAACGGGAGTTCCGTGATTTTTCGCAGGCACTTTATGACCGGTGGGCC
>JAKOPX010000354.1 GCA_029778665.1 Bacillota bacterium
GTTCCGCTCGAAGCTGGCGTCGTTGACCGTCTTCTTGATGCGTTTCCCGGTGCGAGAGACCTTGTACTCCCATTCCCGATGCCAGTCGTCGTCGGGGAACAGCGTGCGCAGGTGTTTCGTCAGGGCATTCATGCGTGCCATGTACGGTATCAGACTGGCGGTGCTCATGCGGCCTCGCATGTGCTTCATGAGCTTGTCCACCATGTGATAGATGATGGTGGGGTCGGGGAAATCGACCGTGACGCTCTCGGCGTTCAGGGCCGTCCGGAGTTCATCGGAGTCGATGAGCATGATATTGAGTTGCATGGTCATGATGCACAGGTCCACTGACTCGGTCAGTATGTTGGAGTTGGGTCACCCCTTGACGGAGGCCTCATCGAGAGCCAGACACCATTCCATCGCTTCCTCGATGAACATGCGGGTCTGGGCGTCGCGCCCCCATGTATCTATGGCCCGTTCGAACACTTCAGTGTCTTTCAAGATTATCAATCCTCCTTAGATGTATTGAGCCCGAGACGCTTCCCTATGTCGGTGTAGGCGTTGAGCAGGCCGCATACGTTCACAATCTCATAGTAGGTCCACATGAATACCTGTTCCGTGTAGCCCATAGTATATGTGAAGATGAGCATGGCCGCGTTGCTCACCGTCCATACCCATATGCCCTTTGTCTTATATTTCTTCCCGCAGAGCACCAATATAGTGGTCCCTATGGCCCCTCCCAAGGAGCCGATGATGCTAAGCAAATGCAATATGTCCATCCAGGTCCCGTCCCGTGCTCGCTCTGAGGCGAGCTATCGTATCATGTATTATGATGACCGGATGGAAAAGGTTTGATTAAAAAGGAGGATTACTTTTTGGGTATTTCAACCTTTCGGTTTACTTTTCTCCCAGACAATCGCCGTTTGTATTGTATGGGTCGAACGCATAGGGGCACTCTTCCTCGCCTTCATGCTGCCCGTTCGCAAGGCGTTTCCAGTACAAAGTACAGTTTATCCTTGCCGTCCGCATCAATTAGTACAGCCCAGTCAGGATTATAACTGCCTAAGGGAGTGGGTATGGTAAACCAGCCGGGAAGTTTTGCATACAACTTAACTTTGCTATTGTTTTCAAAGCTTCTGGCAAACTTCTCCTCGTTGGCACTATTATATACCACATATTCATATACTGATTTTTTACTTTCCATCATGTTTTTAGACAAATAGCCTATAAGTTCCTCACTTTCAAAAAGTTCTTGTGCGTAATATTCGTCGTCGCCTATCTTTGTATATTTAATGCCATCAACAATCATATGTCTCATTTCAGCGGTTATAATCTGTGCTACCTGCTCCATATACCTCTGAGGATTCTTTTTAAA
>JAKOPX010000355.1 GCA_029778665.1 Bacillota bacterium
GAGAGGTATGAATATGGCCGCATATTACAGCAACAGCGAAGCATATGTGAAATGCGAACATGTCAAAGGCATCGCACATCTGAAAGCGGCGTCAGGAGTGAACTCTGCCCTTTTACCGGTAATTTGTGCCAATTTGGACCTGTTACGGGAGTATTGTGCCCTTTTTTCCGTATCGGATACCTCTCGCCGCAAACATATGCTGTCTGGCATGAACCGCTGAAGGATAGGCATTTCAGCACGTTCTGCACCAGGAATTGCATGAAGGCGCGGACCTCAGCTTTCTATCCGCGCAGTTTGAGCAAACCAGTTTGCCCGGGTATCCGATAGGATGCCTGGGTTTTTTGATGTCCGGATATCCTTCCCGGCTGAAATCGGCCGTGGGTCAAATCATGCACCATTAAAAAACTCATCCGGTAAATTTTCGAAGCCCTTACCAGGAAAACTTCCGAAGGACCCACCCAGGCAAAACTCAAAAAGTTGTCAGCAAAACAAAATTCTGCTTTTGTAAGTTTTGACCAAAGGAGTTGAAACTGAATGTTCAAATATATCAAAACAGCACATATGGCATGCCTGGAGAAAATGAACGGCGGCGTGCTGTATCTTATGCCGGATATTTTTATAAAGATCTGTACTCTCATACCCCTGATATACATGTGGAAGGCGGTCATGGCATCCGGCGCCGACATCGGGATGTCCATGGAACAGATGCTTACCTATGCCTGTGTCGGTGCACTGCTTTCCGACATGATGGTCGTCAGGACACAGGCATCCGGATGGCTCAGCGAAGGCGTACTGATGAAACTTTACGGACGGCCGCTTTCTGTCCTCGGCCAGCTCTTTGCACAGACAGCCGGCAGGTGGATGCCCAACCTGGCATTATTCTCTCTTCCGATGGCGCTGTTGTCACCACTTTTCGGTGTGAACCTCAGGCCGGCATCTCCCTGGTTTGTTGTCAGCCTGTTCCTTTGCATCTCGCTAGGCTTCGCGATCGACATTTTATTCGCCTGCCTGTCCATAAAGCTGAGGAACATGAACTGGCTGATAGACCGCATACGGGCGGCGATCGTCGCGATCCTGTCCGGTACCGTGATCCCGGTCAGCCTTTTGCCGCTCGGCCTGGCCGAA
>JAKOPX010000356.1 GCA_029778665.1 Bacillota bacterium
AATATAAGAATCAGAATGACATCAGATAACCCTGCCTTGCCCGGAAGCACTTTCTGAAAGTTCAGCATTTCAGGAAACAGCAGGCCGTGGGGTTATCTCCGCGGCCTTTAATATTCCAGGGCTGCGGCGCAAGTTGCGGCCTTTTTCATTTCTGATGCGGCCGGTTCCGGTTCGTCAGTTCTGTGAAGCACGGCAGGAAGGATATCGAACATACGGACATACGCAAGTACTTAGCCGACATGGCAGGCGGCTGGCCATCTGCATGCATGGATGGCAGGCTGCGGCGGGATCCGTGAAACACGGCAGTGATGAAATGGCATCGTAAAGTTCAAACGTAAACTGCAGGTCGGGATTGAAGCCTGGTGACCGCTGAGCTAAGGGGGAATTTGATTGAAACGTTTGCTGAAACTGATAGCGAAACAATGGAAAACATACTCGCTGGGGTTTGTAGCACTGGTGACGGCCATAGTGCTTGATATGTACAATCCTTATTATGTCGGATCGATCATCGACAGGGTGGTACTCGGCGGGGAACTGGCATACCTGAGGACAGCCCTGCTGGCCCTGGCCGTGATCACATTCGGCCGTGCGGTGCTCGGGTATATCAAGGAATACATGTTTGACCTGTCCAGTTCAAAGGTGATAGTGGATCTGCGGAAAAAGCTCTTCGACCACATACAGGGGCTTTCTTTCGCGTTCTTTGACAGGAACAACACAGGAGAGCTGATGTCCAGGATAAAGGAAGACACCGACAATATTATGAGCGCCATCTGCTACGGCTTTATGCTGTTCCTTGAGCAGATCATCTATTTTGGCGTCGCTGCGGTGATCCTGTTCACGATCAGCTGGAAGCTGGCGCTGATCAGCCTTGTGACGATGCCGCTGATAGAATATGTGGTGTTCAGGCTTGAAAAGCAGGTGGGGAAGCAATACGAGAGGATCAGCGACCAGAGGGCGGCGCTCAATATGACCGCACAGGAGAACATTGCCGGTGTAAGGGTGGTCAAGGCCTTTGGAAGGGAAAAACACGAGATACTCAAATTCCTGAAAAAGAACGAAGAGAATTACAGGATCAATTACGACCTCGTAAAATCCATGGCGAATTACAACCCGCTCATCGAATTCCTGTCCAACCTCGTGTCCGTGCTCGTCATCACCGCAGGCGGGTACTTCGTCATCGGCGAAGAGATGTCGCTTGGTACGCTGGTAGCCTTCAGCAACTATATCTGGATGCTGATATGGCCGCTCAGGATGATGGGGTGGCTGACAAGCGTACTTGCCCAGTGCATCGCGTCAGTAAAGAAGATCGACAGACTGTTCGGCGAAGAGCCGGACATAAAGAACTGCCCCAATCCAAAAGTGCCGGAGAAGACGGAAGGGCACGTGGTGTTCAGGGATGTGTGCTTCGAGTATGACGGGGTCAGCGTGCTGAAAAATATAAACATTGATGCCAGACCCGGCAGCACCATAGCGATAATGGGCATGACGGGAGCCGGTAAAACCACGCTGATCAACCTTATCGGCAGATATTACGACTGTACATCGGGCAGTGTGTATTTCGACGGCATCGATGTAAGGGAAATGGACCTTGCGACGCTCAGAAGGAACGTATCGGTCGTGATGCAGGATACTTTCCTCTTCTCGGATACCATCGAGTCGAATATAAAATTCGGCGCCGGAGAGGTGTCCGACGAAGTGTTCATGGCGGCCTGCAGGGACGCGATGGTCGATGAGTTCGTGTCCCAGATGCCCGAAGGCTACCAGACCGTGATAGGAGAGAGGGGCATCGGGCTGTCTGGCGGCCAGAAGCAGAGGATATCGATAGCGAGAGCCCTTGTAAGGAATGCAAAGGTACTGATTCTGGACGACTCGACTTCAGCACTGGACATGGAAACCGAGTACGCCATACAGCGGGCGATGGAGCGCAGAAAAGGATTTACATGCTTCATCATTGCCCACAGGATATCGGCCGTCAAAAACGCGGACGAGATACTTTATTTCGAAAACGGCAGGATCGTGGAGAGGGGTACCCATGATGAACTCCTCAGGCTGCGGGGCCGGTATTATGAAACATACCGCGAGCAGTACCGCGATTACGTGGAAGCGCTGGAAAAAGAGGTGGTATAATGCCGATAAACATCGTAAGGGAAGACGAAGAACTCAGGGAGAGCCTGAATATCACGATAATAAAGAGGCTGCTGACATACCTCAGGCCGTATACGGGAGAGGTCATAAAAACACTGCTCCTGATGGCGGCTGTCATCGTGGTGGAACTGTTCAACCCACAGCTGATGAAACTGGGGATCGACAAATATATAGCCGAGGGCGACTGGAAAAACCTGTTCGTTATCGGCGGTATCATGGTGATCGTCAACGTAGTCGCGGTTGTGTGTTCGCGCCTCCGGATGCTGATAATGGGCAGGGTATCGAACAACATTATACTGACGATAAGGCAGCAGCTTTATTCGCACATACAGAAGCTGTCATTCTCGTTTTTCGACAGCAGGCCCACAGGCAAGATCCTCTCAAGGATCATCGGCGATGTGAACTCGCTGAACGACGTTTTTGCCAACAGCGTCACGAGCCTTATACCCGAGCTTGTGAAGATAATCGCAGTGGTCGTCATAATGATGCTGATGAACTACAGGCTGGGACTCGTGGCACTCATAACGCTGCCTTTCATGCTTGTCGTCTTTTTCTTCATTTCGACCACTTCAAGAAAGAGGTGGCAGATAAACAGGAAGAAGTCGTCGAACCTAAATGCGTTCACTCATGAGGACTTCTCAGGCATAAGGGTGGTACAGAGCTTTGCGGCGGAGCAGGAGACATCGTCGACGTTCCTTCAGCTTTGCAACGAATGGAGGGATTCATTCGTCAGGGCCGTCAGGATAAATGATTTCTTCTGGCCTACAACTGAAATGTCGTGGGGAATAGGGACCATACTGGTTTTCTGGTTCGGATCGAGAATGATCGAAACCGGCAACATCACGCCGGGGCTGCTTGTGGCGTTCACCAGCTATGTGTCGATGTTCTGGCAGCCGATAATGAACATAAGCAATTTTTACAACCAGCTTGTCACCAATATGGCCGGTGCTGAGAGGATATTCGAGATACTCGATATTGAACCGGACATCAAGGACAGGCCGGATGCAAAACCGCTGCCGGAGATAAAGGGGAATGTTTCTTTCAGGAACGTGACATTTGGGTATGACGAGGGACAGGAGGTCCTTAAGGATGTCAGCTTCGATGTGCCGGCAGGGCAGACGATAGCGCTGGTGGGTTCGACCGGTGCCGGCAAGACGACGATTGTCAACCTGATATGCAGGTTTTATGAAGTCACATCGGGAGAAGTGCTGATCGACGGCCACAATGTGAACGATGTGACGCAGGAAAGCCTGAGAAGCCAGATAGGCATGATGCCGCAGGATACCTTCCTGTTCTCCGCCTCTATCATGGAGAACATCCGGTATGGTAAGCTGGATGCCACCGACGAGGAGGTAATCGAGGCCGCGAAAGCCGTGTCGGCCCATGACTTTATAATGAAACTGGAAAAGGGATACCAGACAGAGGTGAATGAGCGCGGCACGAGGCTGTCGGCGGGACAGCGGCAATTGATAGCATTCGCCAGGGCGCTTTTGGCCAACCCGCGCATACTGATACTTGACGAAGCTACGGCAAGTATCGATACGCATACTGAGAGGCTTGTACAGCAGGGCATAAGGAAACTGCTCGAGGGAAGGACATCTTTCGTCATTGCCCACAGGCTGTCCACGATACGCAATGCCGACAGGATAATGGTCGTGGAAGACGGCGGGATAGTCGAATCAGGCACCCATGAGGAACTGATCAGGCTCAGGGGCCAGTACTATAACCTGTATATGTCGCAGTTCAGATTCCTGAACGGCGGGGAGGAAGCAGGCTGATAAGGCAGGAAGGGATATAAAAAGAAGTCGGGGACGGATGGCGGATCCGTCCCTGGTTCGTTTTATATTGACTGTTTTGCTGTAAAGTGTTATGAATATCATAGATTTGAGCCTGCAGTACGGCAAAACGGAGCAAAGGGGCATTGTTATGGAAGGGATAAGGCTTATCGAACTAAGCGGGAACGACAGCGAAAAAGCATATGAGCTGGCAGAACTGGCAAGGGAGATATGGACAGAGCATTATACTCCTATAATCGGCGCCGGCCAGGTGGAATACATGCTGTCGAAGTTCCAGAGTGCCGATAGCATCATGAATGACATAACAGTGAATAATTACAGGTATTTCATCGTATATGACGGCGTGAAGCCTGTCGGCTATTTTGCTGTCAGGCCGGAAACGGACAAAAGGGCGCTGTTCCTGAGCAAATTCCACCTTGAGAAGAACAGCAGGGGGCGGGGCATATCCAGGATAATGCTGGACAGAATAAAGTCGATAGCCGAAGAGTCCGGGCTGGATCATATCTGGCTGACAGTGAACAAGTATAATGAAACTTCTATCAGGATATATCAGAAGTTAGGCTTCAGGATCGTCGAAGATATCGTAACGGATATAGGAAGCGGTTTTGTAATGGACGACTATAAGATGAGGCTGGATATGGCAAATTAAGTATCATGTGTATCCATGGCCTTACAAGCTTTTGGAGGTGTTATTATTGGACAGCAACAATCTTACGATGCTGACGGACTTTTACGAACTGACGATGGCGAACGGCTATCTTCTGAGCGGGCTGAAAGACAGGACGGCATACTTCGATATGTTTTTCAGAAGAGTGCCTGATGACGGCGGTTTTGCCATAATGGCCGGCCTTGAGCAGTTCATTCAGTATATAAAGGAACTCAGGTTCGACGAGGAAGACATAGAATACCTGAGAAGCAAGAACCAGTTCTCGGAAGAATTCCTCGAATACCTGAAAAATTTCAGGTTCGAATGTGACGTATGGGCTATCCCTGAAGGGACACCCATTTTCCCGTATGAACCTATCGTTACGGTCAGGGGGCCGGTGATGCAGGCGCAGTTCATCGAAACGATGCTGCTGCTGTCTATAAACCACCAGAGCCTGATCGCGACAAAGGCCAACAGGATAGTTACCGCCGCACAGGGACGGCCGGTGATGGAGTTTGGTTCGAGGCGGGCCCAGGGATACAACGGTGCGGTATATGGCGCCAGGGCAGCATACATAGGAGGCTGTGTCGGCACGGCATGTACCATAGCCGACAGGGAATACGGCATCCCGGCGCTCGGCACGATGGCGCACAGCTGGATACAGATGTTCCCGTCGGAGCTTGAGGCGTTCAGGGCATATGCACGTATCTATCCTTCAAACTGCACATTGCTCGTGGACACATATAACGTGCTGAAATCCGGGGTCCCCAATGCGATAAGGGTCTTCAGGGAAGAAGTCGTGCCCAGGGGCTTCAGGCCGAAGGGCATCAGGATAGATTCGGGGGATATAACCTACCTTTCACGGAAGGCCAGGAAGATGCTGGATGAGGCCGG
>JAKOPX010000357.1 GCA_029778665.1 Bacillota bacterium
ACTGATGGGTTCTGTACAAATCAACCGTATAGGGAACAAAAACAAACCATCTAGTCTCGGTCTTCCAAAATTCCAGGTAGTTATCAGGGTTATTGACTTTATAGCTGTAGGTAGGCACCCCGTCACTTAACAACACAATAACCTTATTGTCTGCGGTGCTGTTATCCAGCAGAGCTTGCGCCTGTCTCAGGCCGGCCTGGGTAAAAGTACCGCCGCTGGCACTCAGACTATTTATGTCATTTAACAAGTTCTGTTTTTCAAGGGCTGTACGGAAGGGGTTACTGCTGTTATGAGTGGTAACGTTACCTGCAAAGGAAACCAGGGCAATGCGTGTAGTGGTATTTCCATCCGGCAGCAGCCTATTTACAAAGTTCCTAGCGGCTTCCTTAGCTGCACTCAATTTGCTGCCACTCATACTGCCTGACCGGTCTATCACCAAAACTATATCAGTAGTCTCGGTTTTGGGTACTCCACTTATGGTTAAGGTTATCTGCCATTGGTTATCTGCTATCTTGTTTGCTTCTTTATTTAGCGATATATATCCGGGAGTATTACTGTCAGTGATGTTACCGTTTTCGTCCACACCACTGCCTAGCACACCCATGACATTGAATCCCTTCATCATTTTAGAAGCCATAGGAGCCATCGGGTAATATATCTCAGGAGCAGATATTGCCTGTGGCCCATTCAGATAGTCAGGATTCTCCGGCATTTCTTTTTGAGGGGAATACAAAAGGGTAATCAGGTTTTCCCCGCTCCCCAGCACCAACTCTTCCGGCTGGCTGCCAACAAAGACAATACCTTCTTCCCGGACCTGATAGTCGCTGCCTCGAACGGTAGCACCCGCATCCAAGCCTTCAATAGTTTCGGTATATGCCGGCTTGTCATTGCCATCACCAAGATCTAAAACATGATTAATGGTCAAGGTCACTTTTTCTGGTATCACTGGCATCGGCTGCTGGACTATATTTTCGTCCAGTTGCTCGTCAAGCTCGTCTCCCGGGGTTCCTTCCGGATTTTCACCGGGATTGCCCTGAGGATCTTCACCAGGGGTTCCATCCGGATTATCACCTGAATTTCCTTGAGGATCATCACCGGTATTTTCTTGTTCATTAGTACCATTGTTGTTATCATCTGGGATGCCATCGGCTTCACCACCTGTGGTTTCACCTGATCCATCTCCTAGGGTTTCATCAGTTCCACCACCTGGGGTTTCACCTGATCCATCACCTGGGGTTTCATCAGTTCCACCACCTGGGGTTTCACCTGATCCTTCACCTGGAGTTTCATCAGTTTCACCACCTGTGACCACATCCTGACTCATCCCCGGCTCTGACGCTGTGTTAACAACAGGTACATTCGCCAATTCAGGGGATTCTTCTGCGAAACCATAACCCGGAAATAGGCTGAATAAAAATATTGCTGTAATTAATACAGCCAGCATTCTGCTGTTCTTGAATCTTAATTTCATATTCTCACTCCTTTCTTGAAACTACTAGCCAGTTGTTCTCGGCTATGGCACTCTCTCTGATTTCCGGGTATGACTTCTCGAGCAATCACTCCATGTGTCAGTGACACCATCATAATGAAATTCATTCTCTGATTACCTATTAGTCACACCACCTCCCATAAGTAGTCCTGTGATCGGCCCGCAAAGTGTTACAAGGCATCTTTGCGCTTCTCCCAGGCATTCAGCTGATCGATACAGCTTGTGATTCCCAGAGCTTCCTGCATCAACATGACCAGTTCCATAAAGCTGCGAAACACCATGGTTTTCTTGGTGTCCAGCCACACTATGCGGCCCTGCCAGCTGCTGTTTTGGCGGTACTGGACCTGAATCAGGAAATTGGTTCCGGGTTTAGGTTTTTGGCTGTCATTAGGCTGCATCTGATCTCCTCATTTCCCCTGGCGGGCCTCCTCTTTCCAGGTACGGAAAATCGTTGTGGATTGAGGTATTCCGTACTCATCCATTTTGGCTTGC
>JAKOPX010000052.1 GCA_029778665.1 Bacillota bacterium
GATCATCAAAGAAGTGATGACCGGGTTTTGAACGGCTTCGGGCCGCAAGGCGCTATTGCGCCATTGCGGCCCTGAATTTATAAGGAGGTCTGCCGGTCCTGTTGATACCGGCAGATTTCATTGCTGCGCGAGGTTGAAGCTGACCGTCACTTTGAACAGGTCGCCGTCGATATCTACCCTGAACCTGCCGCCGCACAGCCTGGTAAAGCTTTCCGCGATGGAAAGGCCAAGGCCGCTCCCTTCCGAAGTCCGCGATTTGTCGCCGCGGGTGAACCGCTGCAGTATTTCCTCAGCTGTGAAATCCATCTCATAACCGGCAGTGTTCTTTACTGTTGCGACAGCCATGCCTTCCGTCTCTTCGAGGGAGATGTACACCCTGGTGCCCTGGAGCGAGTATTTAAGCGCGTTGTCGATCACGTTCTGGAACACCCTGTAGAGTTTTTTGCCGTCAGCATAAATCTGCATCGATTTTTCCGGCAGTTTGACCCTGAATGAAAGTCCGGAATTTTCGATCCTGTCGTTCATGTCGGCCAGAGTCTGCTCGATCAGCTTCCTGAGATCGAGTTTTTCTGTATCCACCGGCATGTTTCCGCTGGTGCTCTTGGCCAGGTCAAAAAGGTCCGAAACCATATTGCTGAGCCTGCCTGCCTTTTCTCCCAGTATCCTGACGTAGTCCCTGGCCGGTTCGGGCAGGCCTTCTTCTTTCGAGAGCAGATCGATATAGCTTACGATGGAAGTCAGCGGTGTCTTGAGGTCATGCGATACATTCGTTATGAGCGCGACCTTCATCCTCTCTGATTTCATCTGCTCTTCAAGGCTTTCGTTGAAACCCCGGTTGATATCCATGTATGTCCTGTTGTTCCCCTTGATGTACCAGTATATAATGATCGCTTCAAGCACCGGAGGAATGATAACGGCGAGGGATTCCGCCAGCATGAATACAAACGTGAGGAATACGAATACGAAGCTGAGGATTATGAAAATGAGCTGCCTGTAAAACAGCGATCTGGTCAGCGGATATTTTGAAAACGCCCTGCCGTCGAACAGGCTGACCGCATAGTCATAGATCCGGTAAAGGAATTTGTAAATAAGGCTGTGTTTAATCAGGGTTCCAGCCTTTATCTTGCGTATCAGCGCAAGCAGGATCGCTTCGCATAAAGCGGCTGCCGGCAATGTTATGGCCCCGAATACGATAAGGGTCAATTTGTGGGATGCAGTCAGTGTTCCTGTGTCATTCGCCCCCAGGTCATACGCTGCTAAGTACAGCAGGTACCATGCCAGTGCCAGGAAGCACAATACTGCGATCAGTATGTCCGAATAGACGGAATCGGTCCTCCCCGGGTGGAGTTCCA
>JAKOPX010000358.1 GCA_029778665.1 Bacillota bacterium
ACCCCGGCACATGGGAGGTAAAGGAGGTTATACACGCCGAGTACTCTCCACGGTCTGCGGTTATCGGGTCTCAGATAACCCATTACCTGAGACGACGGGAATTCCTGCAGTTGATACAATCCGGGTGGCGTTACCTTTGGAAGATCGTAGACTGATGGTTCTCTCTGACCATTACCTCACGTTTATCAAGGACCAGGTGGAGTTGCTCGCGGGGAGGTTTATGCATACTGATGTGTATGTTAGGTACCACCCGGCAACTGAGATTTCCAGGGTATTTCCAGCCCCCCGCCTCAAAGCTTTCCGGAAGGATTCTCTTATTGACCGGACGAATCTGCCGGAGAACGTATCTATCCATCCAATATCACTCTTCTATCTACCCTGTGACAGTCAGTTTAGAAGGGTTGGAGATCGTTACTATAAAGCTGTCAAAGACCTGCTCCAGAAGTCTGAAGCGTTCCCAGATCTCGTTCACGCGCATTTTGTCTGGCCAAACGGCTTTGTAGGTGCGAAGTTGAAGGAAGAATACGCTACTCCCTTCGTTGTCACCGCGCATGGGTATGATATCTATGATCTGCCATTCAGGGACGCGGAATGGAGAAAACAAATTGAAGCAATTCTCAACGCAGCCGATGCGGTCATAACCGTCAGTAACAGCAACCGAAAATGTGTAGAGAGGCTGAATGTGACTGCTCCGGTAACAGTTGTTCCGAATGGATTCAGGCAAGATCAATTCTACCCGATGGAGACAGAGATCTGCAGGAGAACGCTCAACCTCCCTATGGACCGAAAGATAATTCTCAGCGTCGGAAATCTGATGGAGGTCAAGGGCCACACGTATCTGATTGATGCGATGTCTGAAGTCGTTCGGGAAAGAGAGGATATCCTTTGTCTTATTGTCGGTAGGGGAGAGTTAAAGCACAAATTGGAGAAGAAAATATCAGCATCTGGACTTGAGCAATATGTGCGTCTTATCGGAGGGAGACCCCATGGCGAGATCCCGCTCTGGATGAACGCCTGCGATCTTTTTGTCCTGCCAAGTCTCAGGGAAAGTTTTGGGATTGTACAGGTAGAGGCGATGGCCTGCGGGAAACCAGTCGTTGCCACAAGAAACGGCGGAAGCGAAGAGATCGTGATACCTGGTAAAACAGGCCTGCTGTGTGATGCTGCAGATCCATTCAGTCTCGCAGAAAATATCGTAAGAGCGCTAGATACATCGTGGGACACTGATGTGATTGTGAACTACTCCACAGTCTATTCATGGAGCAACGTTGGAAAAGAGGTTTTACGGGTTTATAACAGCATCTGAAACTATTCACCCGTCGAGCATGTCACTCTTCTTTAGCACTGCAAAATAATTTGCTCCAAAACCTTTGAGAATTTCGGATAATGACAAATCTAGGTCAGTTATAAATTGAGTAGAGAATATTTTCAGTATTTTCTCTAATTTATTTGAAAAGACCGGAAAAACACCGTTCGTATACCAGTTTATAATCTCAAGATTCTGTGATGCAAACATTTGGTTATAATGTTGGCAAGGAATCCTGTAGTGCCAGTCTATCTCGTCCACGTAACCAAATGCCTTTTTAATACTATCTTTAATATATCCTGCACCATAATACATCGAATGGCAATTTGGGCCACTAAAAAGCAATATCCCACCAGGATTTAGTAGGTTAACAATTTTTTCAATAAACATTTGCCGTTTATTTTGGGGTATATGCTCATAAACTTCGAAGGTCATTATAAGATCATACTTTCGAGGTGGGACCCAATTCAGGAAATCCTCCTCAAAATAGGTTACATTTGGATTACGTATTAGTTGATACGAATTCAAATTGAGATCCACTGCATCTACAGTTAAGCCCAAACACCCTAACTTTGCAGAATAATATCCCCTATTACAGCCAATATCTAATGCGACTTTGGCATCAGGTTTTATATTTTTAAAAATAAAATCGATGTAATCAAGGACAGATTTCCATCTAAGATAATGATAATACCTTGTTATAAACGAGTCGATGTCGTTAATCTTATCGAGATAATAGTCCCAAGATAAGGTTTTATTACGGGCGATAATATCTCCATCATTTCCTTTCATGGTACCACAACATGTAGATCACTGATCTAAACCTAGAGGGGGCATACTTCACAATGCATATTTTCTCACTGTGGTCTTAAATAATGCCATCGACGATGTGGAATTCCCTCCTATCGGCAGGGTAATTTCCCCATAAAACACGCTCTCCCAAACTACTCTTTGTAGGTTAATCAATATCTCGCCAGCCCCACAGCCAACCTCACCGATGCTGCATGGGCGAATGTTGTGTTCAAGTCAAAACACTGTATGATTTAGGGACTATACCCTCCATGCTGTCCTCCTTTTTCCGGTCCCACCACTCAAACCGCAAGATCCGTATACCTGCAATCCCTTACATCGGATCTCCTATGAAAGACTGGGATCGTACCTGGCTGGAATAGCAGCGCCGGAACAGTAGAAGGTATGATACCCGGATCCACCTAACCGACCACTTCTTCTACCACAAACGGCTGATCCATGCGGGGAAACGTGAGGCGGAGGGGGGCGACGCTCTACCTCTACGAGGATGTAAACCTGGCGGCAGAGGAGGAGATGACGCTATATCAACTGCTGGAAGAGGAGATCGATCGGGAGACACTTAACCAGCGTCTGAAACGTGTCGGCATGATGCTGGTTGTCTCCTCACTTAAGACAGAACCACGGCAGGTCTACGGCCTCTGCAAGTCCCGGAACCTGGTGGAAAAACATAATGCCTGCGTTCAAGAGCCTGATCCAGGCGGATTAACTCTATCTCTAGGATTCAACAGCGATCTTCGGCCACGTCTTTGTAGGGTTCTTCTGTCTCTACCTCTACTGCAGGATCGTGAACCGGATCAAGAAAGCGGGGATGACCGCTCATCTCTTGCCGCGCGGGCTGCTCCTGAAACTCTCAAAGGTCTATGCAGTGGGAAGCAGGGGGAGGAGAGTGTGCTCACCGGAGTTCCAGAGCAGGTATAAAAGATCGCGGAGAGACCTGGACTGGGGATATTTCTGATGCATGAGGAATTTGGGTACCTAATATACCGGAACTTTAACTTACAAGAAGGATTACTAAAACTAAGATCAGAAAATAATCTCCTACAGGATTACAGGTCCTGCTCGGAGACTAACAAACCTCCAGACATAACCCCCCTGCAAACCCTGGCATTTCAGTGCGGTGACAACATGAAAGACCAGATCGACGGTGTCAGAATCAAGCCCCTCAGGATCATCCCCGACGAGCGCGGCTGGCTGATGGAGATCCTCCGTTGCGACGACGAGATCTTTGAGCAATTCGGCCAGGTCTACTGCACGACAGCCTACCCCGGCGTCGTCAAGGCCTGGCACTACCACAAGAAGCAGACCGACAACTTCACCTGTGTTCACGGGATGATGAAAGTCGCACTCTACGATGCCCGCGAGGATTCCCCTACCCATAAATCCCTTATGGAGTTCTTTGTCGGCGAAAAGAACCCGATCCTGATCAGCGTCCCTCCTGGTGTCTATCACGGGTTCAAGGCCATCGGCACAGAGACAGCGTTCTTCGTGAGCATCCCGACCCTGCCCTACAACTACCATGAGCCTGACGAGTTCCGGGTACCCCCGGACACCCCCGAGATCCCCTACGACTGGGGGCTTGCCCCGGGACTGAAACACGGATGAAGGGGATGGCGGAAATGACGATGCTTGTCACCGGCGGCGCGGGTTTCATCGGCAGCAACTTCATCCGCCACATGTTAACCGAGCACCCCGATACAAGAATCGTCAACCTTGACGCACTGACCTACGCCGGGAACCTGGAAAATCTCCGGGACGTTGCCGACAACCCGAACTACACCTTTGTCAGGGGTGATATCTGCGATCCGGATACCGTGGCTGCCGTCTTCCGGAACCATCCGATCGATACCATCGTCCACTTCGCCGCGGAGAGCCACGTCGACCGCTCGATCTCGGACGGCGCCGCCTTTGTCCGGACAAACGTCCTCGGGACATTCACACTGCTCGACTGCGCGCGCAAACACGGCGCCCGGCGGTTCATCCATATCTCGACCGACGAGGTCTACGGAAGCACCCGCGAGGGCTCGTTTGCAGAGACAGACACCCTGAACCCATCAAGCCCCTACTCATCGAGCAAGGCCGCATCCGACCTCCTTGCCCGGTCGTTCTTCATCACTCATGGCCTTCCCGTGATCGTCACCCGCTGCACCAACAACTATGGCCCCTATCAGTTCCCCGAGAAGCTGATCCCGTTCTTTACGACCAACCTCCTCCAGGGTAAGAAGGTCCCCGTCTACGGAACCGGCAGAAACATCCGTGACTGGCTATACGTCATCGATCACTGCCGGGCGATCGACTTCATCCTCCAGCACGGTGAACCGGGTGAGATCTACAACATCGGCGGCGGTGCCGAGAGGACGAATCTCGATATCACTCAAAAGATCCTCGAACTCCTCGGTAAAGACGAGTCGATGATCGAGTATGTCCCTGACCGGAAAGGCCATGACTTCCGCTACTCGCTTGACTTCGGGAAACTCCGTAAACTCGGCTGGAAACCGGCGTATCGGTTCGACGACGCCCTCGAGGCGACGGTCAAGTGGTACGTGGAGAACGAGTGGTGGTGGCGGCCGCTGAAGGAGCGCTCATCATGAACGTTCTGATCCTCGGTGCCGGCGGCATGCTGGGGCACGACCTCGCAGCGGTCTTTCCCGGCGCCCGGCTCTGCGGCCACCATGACCTTGAGATCACCGACGAGGCCGCGGTAAATGCCTATATCCAGGGCGTCAAGCCTGACCTCGTCATCAACGCCGCCGCATACACCGACGTTGACGGCTGCGAGGACGACCCCGGGAGGGCTTTTGCCGTCAACGGCGACGCCCCTGGCTACATCGCCGCCGCATGTCATGAGGTGGGCGCCAGGCTGATCCACTACAGCACCGATTACGTCTTTGACGGCTCAAAGACGGAATACATGGAGTCCGACGAACCAAACCCCATCAACGTCTACGGTGCATCAAAACTCCTCGGAGAACAGAATATCGCAAGGGA
>JAKOPX010000359.1 GCA_029778665.1 Bacillota bacterium
GTTTCATTTATTACCGCCTCCATTCTGCTGCAGGAGCTTCGCGCCAAGATCGGCGGAAGCCTGAACGGCGCTGTTCACGGCCTTCGTACTTCTGGTCGCTCCGCTTATCGCCTGTATTTCATCCTCTGCCGAAGCCGGCCCCGAAACTATCCTGAGTTCGCCCGATATGGCCTTCCCCTCATACTGCGAGATGAATTTCTCACCGGCGACCTTGCTTCCAAGTCCCGGGGTCTCTTCGTTATCGCCTACCCTGACACCGGTTATCGTACCGTCTTTACCGACGCCGACGGTAACAGGTATGTCACCGCCATAACCGGAAGATACGGCCGAGAACACATAACCGACAAGCCTGCCACCGCTGTACGCGACATAGACTTCCTTCACGAGCCCGGTGCCGTCCTGGTCCTCCCAGCCCTCGAGCTTCTCAAAGCTGTCCGCTGCGCTCATCACCTGCAGTCTCTGTTCTTCCGCAGCCTGCTCGACACGCAGGGCAATGGTATCCTTCGTTATGAGGTTTACGACCGCAAGGCACAACGCCGTGGCAAAACATATGATGAAAAGCCTCAGCGCAGGATCAATCAGCCGGCGAACTTCCTCGTTCATCAGTCTGTCCAGTATGTTAAAACCACGCCTTGCCGTACGCGTTCCGGTTTCATCTGCTGCTGCTTCAGCGTTTTCTTCAGGCATCTCATCCTGTATCTCTTCCTGCGTACCTTCGTTTATCTCTTCCCGTATGTCTTCCTGCATCTCTACATTTATAAATTCATTTCTTTCCTCGCTCATTTCTTCGCCACACCCCCTCCGAAACTCCTGGGGATCATGTACCTGTCGATGAGCGGTACCACAAGGTTCATCAGGAGTATGGAATATGACACGCCCTCGGGATAACCCCCGTACAGCCTGATGATGGACGTAAGGAACCCGCATCCGATCCCCATTATGATCCTTCCCCTGAACGTGACCGGAGAAGTCGTGTAGTCGGTTGCCATGAAGAAAGCACCCAGTATA
>JAKOPX010000360.1 GCA_029778665.1 Bacillota bacterium
GGGAAAAACCCTCAGGAGGTAACAGGAGATAAATCCCTCTTGTGTTCTGTATGAGGATTACGCCGGCCGAACGTGCGCCGGCGTTTTAGCTCCGAACCAATCCGGCAAATCCAGCAGTACTTCTGAAGCGATCTTGGCCTTTTCTTGAGGAAACTCTGCTTTTTCAGTCCGGAGCCTGTCTGGCATCTATCTTCCTCCTAATATGCCGAAGCAGATTTTGCAAAGCACAAAGTGCAGTCCAAACCGGTAGCATCAGGCATCCATGCCTCCTGTGGAACAGATACCCAATAGGGCGTGTATAGGCTCACCAAAGTCAAACCAGGGGCCCGCCCACACATGTAAATACTTGCCGCACCTCTTAGTATTCTGCAGCTAGGGTGCAGATTAGGGGTGTGAGATTGGTGGGGTGCAGCTTGACAGGATGCAGATCCACGTAATTTTTTCTACAATACGAGAATATACGAAAATTTTCATTGGGTTCACTTGACTACGCCGGCGGTAGTCCTGTATAGTAGCAACAATATACGTTAACCCACCTGCATATTCAAACAATGGATGTTGATGCTTCGGACCAGGAAACGCGGAAAGGGGTGGTATCTTCGCTGTAAACTCAGTATGTCCCGCGTATTGTTATCATCTCTAACTACTGCAAGACCTTTCAACTTGGAGCAAAGTCATGCAAGTGACTACAGGAGGGAATGCAACACATGAACCGGCTAAAGAATGCAGTCGTATTGCTCCTGCTTGCCGCGCTCGCAATCACCATGGTCGGGTGTGGCGGCAATGGTGAGCAAACCGGCGAAACGTCAGGCGACTTCAAGATCGGGATTGTAACAGGTACCGTGTCCCAAGGAGAAGATGAGTACCGCGCTGCCGAAATCATGGTCGAGCGATACGGTGACCGCGTGGTTCACGTTACATATCCAGACAACTTCATGCAAGAGCAGGAAACCTTTATCGGCCGTATCACCGAATTGGCTGCTGATCCTGACATGAAGGCCATCGTGATCTGCCAGGGTGTACCCGGAACTGCAGCCGCTTTGGACAAGGTCCGGGAAATGAGAGACGACATTCTGCTCCTGGTGGGCGTGATCCACGAAGACCCCCAGGTAATTGCCGAGAAAGCTGATATCGTAGTAGACCGCGATGAACTGGAACGTGGCAGGACTATCCCTGAGCTCGCCAAACAAATGGGCGCAACCAAGTTTATCCACTATTCTTTCCCAAGGCACATGTCAATTCCATTGATTTCACAGCGCCGCGACAGGTTCAAGGAAGAGTGCGAGAGACTAGGGA
>JAKOPX010000361.1 GCA_029778665.1 Bacillota bacterium
CCGATGATGTAAAGCACGACGCAGAGAAGGCATGCCAGCGGACGATAGAAGAGAAAGGTTATGAAGCTCTTGATCCAATGGGATATCCACTCATTGCAGAAGGGAAGCATGGACAGCACGAGCATCCACGGCCCTATCACGATGGATATGGCGACCATGACGTCAGAGAGAATGAACGTCACGTATACGACGGCCTGAGCCACGGCCCCGCATATATGTATGAACGCCTGAGCGATCATGTTCCCTAGAATTCCGGAAGAGACGGACACCAGAGACTGCTTCATGCCGACTATAGCGCTGATGTCCGAGACGGCGTGCGCCACGTCGGTACCGCCCAGCATGGCGTCTCCTATAGCCGTAGAGACAGTCATGCCAATGATGGCAATTATGCGCAGGAAATGAAGGGAAAGGAAGACGAATATGCTCTTGAATATCGTCGTCACCATGTCCCCTTCTTCTCCGGCTATGAGCGTCTTGTAGGCGACCCACACTATGTTTACGACGAAGATGACGCACCACAGTATCTTCGCTATGAGCAGGGACCTGTCGTAGACGCAGTCTCCCGCCCGAATCCCGGGGACGTTTTTAAAATTGGCGACATAATCTGTAATCTTCGATATTGCTTCTATCTCCCTGATGGCGGAAGTGGGAACTATCATCGTATCTCCGTTTTCTACAAATATTTCCCTGCCAAAATCTACGGGGGCATTGTCGCTGTGAATCTTGGTAGAAGTGGCGTAATAATTTGCTATCTGAGAGCTTCTCGCCACGAACCACGGCGGAGTCCCCTTTTTTATGACCATCTTCCCGCCGTTGATCGAGACCCAATCTTTTATGTTATCCTTTGCTTCGTCATCCTTTGCTTCGTCATCCTTTGCTTCGTCAATGCCCGTGAACGTAAAACCAAAAAGGAGTGCCCGCGTTACCATCCAGTCAGCTGAAGCCTGAGCTATAAAGGACACCCCTTCTGCCGGCAATTGTATGTCGGCGGTATACCGCGGGTCTATCCTGTTGATTACTTCCTTTATGTTTCTCAACACGACTCCGCGGGCGTTGGCGTCAAGGGATGCAGCAAAGTCGATGGGCTCGTCTATGTCGGTTTCTCTCAAAGGAGCCTGAAATTCGCTTATCAGTTCCTTAAGATCGTTCACAGTCTTTTCCAGCACGGGATCGTTTATCTCTTCCGCGTATACGACACAGGGAAAGAAAATAAAGATAAAAAGCAGACAGAGTATCTTCTTCAACCTGACCACCTGAAATCGAAAAGCGGGCTCGGGATCCACACTACATCGTCCCGCCCCGGCTTTCTTTTTTCTCTTGCAAGCGCCAACAGGGGAACTTCCTGCACTTCTTCTTCGTAAAACTCCCTGACCGCTTCCTTTGCGGGATCGAAAGACGGCCTGTCTCCGAAGAAAAACCAAAGGGAGTCGAACAGCTCGCCGGCCATTACCCTGAAGGCAGGACAGTCACGAAAATACCACTTGCCGTTCTCCCGCTCCCTGTATTTCTTGGTCCTTTCCGTCCATTCGAGAAGATATTCGATCTCCTTCGGCAGGGACTTAAACCTGCCCTGAGC
>JAKOPX010000362.1 GCA_029778665.1 Bacillota bacterium
ACCGGTACCGGCGAGGTGGAACAGGTCGAGACTCCTGATTCACAGCTTTCACAACCACTACCATCGGTATCAGCCGATTCTAAGACGATTGAGGCTCCTCTTGCAGGTGCAATTCTTTCTGTGCTAGTCAAACCGGGGGATCATGTCTCAGCCGGCGACATCGTTCTGACACTTGAAGCGCTGAAACTTGAGAATGAGATTACTACGCCTTATTCAGGAGTAGTGAGATCTGTAGCAGTGACGGTCGGTCAAAATGTGAGCGCAGGCGACGTTTTGGTAGTTATAGATGAGACCTAATAGACGTAAGGGGTATTGACGATGGTTTCAAAATGCATACAGTTTGTCAACGCCACCGGGTTCATGAATATCACATTGCCTTCATTGGTTATGATCGGTATTGCCATATTACTCATTTACTTGGCGGTCAAAAAGAACTACGAACCTTTGCTTCTGATACCTATAGGTTTCGGGATGCTGCTTGTGAACTTGCCTCTGACAGGCCTGATGGAAGAGGGAGGGTTTCTGTTCCATCTTTATCAGGGCGTCAAGTTGGGAGTATACCCACCTCTTATTTTTCTCGGCGTAGGCGCACTCACGGATTTCGGGCCTTTGATCGCCAATCCGTCCAGCATGCTTCTGGGCGCAGCGGCTCAGATAGGCATATTTGCCACGTTTCTCGGTGCCATTAAGATGGGTTTTACGCTTCCTGAAGCAGCATCCATAGGGATTATCGGCGGAGCGGACGGGCCTACGGCTATTTTCCTCACTTCCAAGCTGGCACCTCACCTGTTGGGGCCTGTGGCGGTAGCGGCTTACTCCTATATGGCACTTGTCCCGATAATTCAACCGCCGATAATGAAAGCGCTTACGTCCTCGAGAGAAAGGCGTGTTGCAATGGAGCAACTCAGGGAAGTGTCAAAACGGGAGAAGATCATTTTTCCCATAGTGGTGACAGCCCTTTCTGTATTACTGGTCCCATCTGCATCAGCGCTCATTGGTTGCCTTATGTTAGGTAACCTCATTCGAGAGTCAGGTGTTACAGAGCGCCTTTCTAAGACCGCGCAAAACGAGCTCATAAACATTGTAACGATTTTCATCGGTTTCACTGTCGGAGCTACGGCAAGTTCCGAGACGTTTTTGAGGGTGGATACAATAAGTATTATTATTTTGGGGCTCGTTGCCTTTTCAGTGAGCACAGCAGGTGGAGTACTGCTGGGGAAACTGATGTGCGCTGTAACGGGCGGGAGAGTCAACCCCCTGATTGGCGCAGCAGGCGTATCTGCAGTACCCATGGCTGCAAGAGTCGCCCAGAAAGTAGGCCAGGAGGCAGATCCAGGCAACTTCCTGCTCATGCACGCGATGGGCCCGAATGTGGCAGGAGTGATCGGGTCCGCACTGGCAGCAGGTGTTCTTC
>JAKOPX010000363.1 GCA_029778665.1 Bacillota bacterium
CAGGAGGGTGTGGTGTGGAGAAAAGTATCTGGTCAACTGTGAGGGTGTTTATGTTGATCTCTATCATCCCCGCAGCCGGGGTGAGGGCATGAGGATCGTTGTCGATGTTAATCATCCTGCTCATGTCCATTATTTCAAGAATTTTATCCGGGAGATGGAGGAGCGGGGGCATGAGGTGCTGGTAACTGCAAGTGAGAAGGATATCTCATTCGAGTTGCTTGAAAAGTACCACATCGGGTTTAAAAATGTGGGCAGTTATGGGACCTCGCTTGTCAGAAAATTGATCAATATACCGATCATCGACGTACGATACTATAACCTGACGAAAGGTTTCCAGCCAGATATTTTTATAGGGGCTGGATCGATCCGTGCTGCTCACGTCTCTTATCTTCTCCGAAAGCCGTGCATCAACTTTGAAGACACGGAACACAGCACCGAGCAGATCCGCCTCTACCTGCCCTTTGTAGAGGGCGTCCCCACACCGTCGTGTTTTACTCAGGATCTTGGTAAGAAGCAGATCCGGTTCAGTGGTTACATGGAACTCGCCTACCTCCACCCGAACCGCTTCACCCCCGATCCCGCCGTCCTCGACGACCTCGGTCTTGCCGAGGGTGACCCCTTCACCATCGTCCGTTTCGTCTCCTGGCAGGCGAGCCACGACCTCGGGCAGCACGGCATCCACGACAGGGTCGGGCTCGTGAAGGCCCTGGAGCACTACGGCCGGGTCCTGATCACCTCGGAGGGGGCGTTGCCAGCGGAACTGCAGGACTACCGCCTCCGTGTCTCCCCGGAGAAGTTGCATGATCTGCTGTATTATGCGACGCTGTACGTGGGGGAGGGGGGAACGATGGCGTCAGAGGCGGCTATCCTCGGGACGCCATCGATCTATGTCTCTTCCCTCGCGGGTACGATGGGCAATTTCATCGAACTTGAGGAGACCTATGACCTCCTCTACAGTTTCACCGACGGTAGCGCAGCGCTCGGTAAGGCGATTGAGATACTTCAGGATCCTGCAAGCAAGGAAAAATGGAGGAGCAAGCGGGAGCGGTTGTTGGCGGATAAGATCGACGTGACCGCATTCATGGTCTGGTTCATCGAGAACTATCCCCGGAGTTTTACCGTGCAGTCCAGGCATGGGAATACCATCAAGCGCAGTCTATCGTGAGGATTGAATATGGAATCGCTCGAGGTTGCTAATGATCTGGTTGTTTGCGTAACCGGAGATATCGATTACTTTCGGGTTGAGACCATTGAGCGGTTGGAACCCTACCTCTCTCTTCTCGATAGATATGGCGTAAAAGCAACATTTTTTGTAACAGCCAGAGCGGCAGAGGAGTATCCAGAACGGGCGGAGTACATCTTAAAGAGAGACCATCTGGTCGAAGGACATGGTGATGTTCACAAAGGATTTTATGAGTCAGAATCGGTCCAGATTGATCGCCTGAATGCCATGAAGCGTGTGTTTTCGAAGGTTTTTGACCTGGAGATTGAGGGATTCCGGGCACCGTGGTATAAGCATAACCCTGCCACCTACCTGGCGGTGGATAGGGCCGGGTTGAGGTATGACTGTAGTAAGAAGAGGTTTGAGATTGCCTTCAAGGGCGTACCGTTTGTTCAGAAACGGTATATGGATATGGCAACGTACCGCTACGCAAAGCCCCTGCTGGAACTTGCTGGTTCTCTTTATAATCTCTACAGTAAGTCCCCGCGGTTACCCTGCTACATAACCTCGAATGTTCTGGAATTTCCAACGCTGGGTATCAGTGATTATTCTCTGATCGGGGATCCGCGGGGTCCCAGATACCGCCCCGACGAATCTATAAAAATGGGGGAGATCTGGGTCGAATGTCTGGCTTCACTAAAACAAAGAGGTGGTGGGGTTCTGACACTTCAGGCTCACCCGTGCAGGGTCTCGCCTGAATATCTGGCGTCCCTGGATTACTTCATTCAGCATGCCTTGCGTTTAGGGGCGGTGTTTTCTACGCCAGGTGATCTTGCAAGGACTGTTTCTCGGTGATAAAATGTCAGAACAGAACTTCTGTATCGGTGGGAAAGGGGGTTACGAGTCAGCCCGCCTCAAGGAGGAGTACGGCACCCTCTCTGTGGTCGCCGGACACAGCTATGACGCCTATTTCGTCTCCCTCGCCTGCGACGAAGGCCGGGGTGTTTCTCCCGGCCGGGAGTGTCGAGGGGGCTTTCTCCGGGGCGGAGTGTGCGGTCTTCCCGATCTCTTCCGGGGGATCTCTCTGGAGATGGTGAAGGGGGCCTCGCCGTGGATCGGGGGAGAGGGGATTTGTGGGGGTCAGGAAAAACTGGTCGTGGCACCTCTTATGAGTATTGCCCGCAGGAGAGTTTGCACCAGATAGAAGGAATCTGCAGGTGCAACACAGAATAAACATCGTGGAGTGATAGATATGAACTCTCAAACTCACATTCGAACCCGACCTCTACTGAGGTCAAACACCTTTGCAAGGAACATTGCGCTGCCGATGAACGACTTCATTGCAGGCACAGATATCTCCAGGCAGCTGACGCTACTTGAAAAGAGCCAGTGGTGGCAGCCTGAAGAACTTCAGGATTACCAGAATAAAAGGTTGAGGAGCTTAATTCATCATGCGTATACCAATGTGCCGTATTACCACGATCTCTTCCGATCTCTGGGTCTGTCTCCGTCAGACATCGCAACCAGGGACGATCTGGTGAAATTACCTGTCCTGACCAAAGAAGATGTCCGGAAAAACCCGGGAAAATTTGTCGCGCGGAATATTCCTCAGAAGTCCCTGATCCATCAGACAACAAGCGGATCTTCAGGGAAGGTCTTTGAATACTTTATCGACAGGGATACTCTGAGTATATCCCGGGCTACCACGTTGAGGGGGTGGGAGTTTGCCGGGTATCGTGTCGGGGATAAGATCGCCACTCTTGCGGGTTCCTCGCTGCTCCCGGAGAATGTTCCACTGTATACTAAGATCCGGTTCAAATTTAGCCATAACCTGCCGTTATCTTCCTATAATCTGAATAGCGAGCGATTGAATGGGTATCTACAGCAGATAATAGAGTTTAATCCCAGATATATCCGGGGTTATCCGTCATCAATTGCTATACTTGCAGAGCACGCCATTGAGCATGGCATCGATGCGATCAACCCGGAGGGGGTCATGACAACCGCAGAGACGTTATCAAAAACCCAGAGAGAAACGATATCTGCGGCCTTCCAGTGTGATGTTTTTGATCAGTTTGGATGTTTTGATGGTGGAGCAAACGCCTGTGAATGTGACCAGCACTCAGGGTATCACATCAGTGTGGAACGTTCGGTACATGAGTTTCTGGATGATAGTGGATCTCCTGTTGCTCCTGGAGAGAATGGTCACATTATCCTCACTGACCTGTGGAACTATGCCATGCCGTTTATCAGATATGATGCGGGGGATATGGGTGTGCCAGCAGACCGGATATGCCCCTGTGGGAGGGGGCTTCCACTATTAGAGAGGATCACCGGGAGAACTGCGGAACAGGTCGTCCTGCCCGATGGAAAGCGTTTGCCGGGGTTATTGTTGACAGACGTTTTTGAAGATGGAGACGTTGTAACGGCTATTCAGGACTACCAGATTGTTCAGGAAAAGGTCGACGAATTCGTGGTAAACATTGTCCAATCTGATCGCTATTCGCCGGATATCAATAACGAGATTCAGAAGTTCTTTTGGGGACACCTGGGAAGAGATGTGGAGATCCGGTTTAATTTTGTGGATGAGATTCCACGTACTGATTCAAATAAGCGGAGGATTGTCATATGCAAAGTGAAGAATTGAGATGGCAATGACGGCGGAATCAGGTGTTCCGAATATGCCGGGCTTGCGTATTGATACCGGGAGGTGGTCGTTTGTGGTGATGGTCTTTGCGGTCGAAGAGGGCGAAGGGCAGATTCTTGCAACCGGCTTGTATATTTATGCCGTGCCGTCCACCAGATGTGCTGCGGGCGACGAAGGCTTTTTGCTGGGTGAGCCCTGTGGCAGAGGTTACCCTTTGTTGAAGAAGATCCCGGGTCGGCAGATGCTTATCACTCCAGAGGGGAAGCATATACACAGGGAATCTGGCACACATATTTTTTGGGAAATATCACGTGTTGCGGAATTTCAGGCTACTCAGGAGAAGATCGACCACCTTATCTTCAACACCATCTCCAAAGAGGGTTTTGATGAGGAGCAATTAGATCGCATCGCCAAGAGGAGCCCGGGTTGGGATATTGAGTTTAAGTATGTCGATCTGACCCGGGCAGGGAAACATAAATCCATTATAAACGGGGTTTCACATGCCTGAAAAAAACTTGCTTGTCATCAGCAACAGTTTCCCAAACGAAGACAATACCTTTGTCAGTGGTGTTTTTGTCAAGGAACAGATTAAATACCTGAGACATCATTTTGACAATATCTACGTAGTGTCACCTGTAGCCTATGGTATGGAGCGTTTACGCAAAACCAGACATTTTGATTATCAATTTGATAATGTTCAGGTGTTTTTCCCAAAATATATCAATAATCCTCTTTTCTGGCATTATGGCAGATCGCTGTGGGTGGACCTCGAAGCAAGAGCCATCATGTCCCTGATCAAAAAAGAAGATCTTCAGTTTGACCTGATTCATGCCCATTTTACCTGGCCATCGGGAGCTGTTGCGGTAAAACTGAAGCAAAATTATTCCGTTCCTGCCGTCATCACTGAACACACCTCAGATACGTTTATGGAAGCAGTCGAGACAGAAGATAGGGTCTTTATAAATGCCTGGAGCAAGGCGGATAAAATAATTCGCGTTAAGAAGAGTGATACATCAGCGTTCGGCCGCGTGAATATTCCACTTCAAAATGTAATCCCGATCCCGAATGGTTACGATAGTAAAAAGTTCCATCCTGTAGATACTCAGAAATGCAGGGCGGTATTGAACTTACCTCCAGATAAGAAATTAATTCTAAATGTTGGAAATTTATATGATGAGGTAAAAGGGCATGAATTCCTCATAGAAGCGATTTCAAAGATTGTAGTTAAGCGGGAAGATCTACTCTGTGTCATCGTCGGTTCCGGGAAACTCCGGAGCTCCCTTGAGCGCCAGATCCACTCGCTCGGGCTGGAGGACCACGTCGTGCTCGCCGGCGGAAAGCCGCACGATGAGATCCCCCTCTGGATGAACGCCTGCGACCTCTTTGTCCTGCCAAGTCTCTCGGAGAGTTTTGGTGTCGTTCAGGTCGAGGCTATGGCGTGTGGAAAACCTGTTGTTGCGACACGGAATGGTGGGAGTGAGGAGGTCATTACCTCGGATGACTACGGCCTGCTGGTTGAGCCCGGTGACCCCGATGATCTGGCGGAGAAGATCCTGGTGGGGCTGGACCGGGAGTGGGATCAGGAGAAGATCCTTGCGCATGCGGAGCGGTTTACGTGGGAGAATATCGCAGGGGATATCATGGGCGTGTACACGAGGGTTTTAGGATGAGATGGGGCGGCTGGTTCCCGGTCACAACCAGCAGGGTTACAGGTAGTCGTGTATGCAGCGGGGTTCCGGGGTCGTAGAGCATGGTTTCAGGTTTACTCCCTGGTTTTCCTGGAGGGTGGGCAAGGCGATCAGACCCGGGTGGTCCCCCTGTAAACCCGAGGCAGGTTAGCCTCTGATACTGAGGATGAGCATGGATGGCATGAAAGTGCAACACAGCGGCGGCATGCTGCATCGCCTCATTGGATATGAGCTGGACACTGTCATCAGCGTCCTCGGGTTAGCGGGCGGGCTTGTCATCATGAGCCTCTACCTGATATCTTCCACCATCCACCTGCTCGCGTTAGGGGGTGCTCTCTTTTTTGCTTCCCTTGTGTATCTAATATTATCCCGGGTGAGCGATGCTGAGAGCAGTGAAGTCATTTTTTGTAATCGCCGGTCTACCCGGTACCTGCTCGAAGCCATCTTCATGGTTCTTTTTGCCATGAGCCTGTTAACATTCCATGTTTCAGAGAACCGAACCCTCTCCTATTTTATCCTGGTCTCCCTTTCTGCGGGGATACTGGCGCTGTTATGTGCGGGGGTGACAGAGAGAAGAGACGCTGTCATCCCGGTGATCAGTATCATCTTGCTCTCGTTGAACCTCAAACTCACGACATATTATTTCTACGGGGGTTCTGGTGTTGACTACTGGGCCCATCTGAGAATGAACGAGATGTTAGCGCAGGTTGGCGATATCGGAGTCCTCCCTGGTAAAGAGGAGTTCTTTCCGATAATGCACATATATGTTGCGATATCTCAGATCATACCCGGCCTACCTGTAAAAGACGCATCGATGTCTTCGATCATCATTCCTTTTATAATTTCGTCGGTATGTGTCTACCTCATCGGGAGAGGGTTGTTCAATGAGAGGATCGGCCTCCTGGGAATGCTTGCTGTCAATATCAGCGATTACCATGCTGTCTGGGGTGTCGCTCCTCAGACAACCAGTTATGGGGTGATCCTATTCTTCTTTGCAGTATTTGCCCTGTACAAACTTACAACTCTTGAAAACGTCACAAACATTAGAAATAAAGTAAAATGGCTGGCAATTCTGCTTACGCTGATGTTTACGATGATCATGGCTCACGCCGTATCTTCGTTTGTGCTGTTTGTGACACTCGCCGGGCTGGTCGCCGGTTCGCTGCTTTATAGTATCATCACCTCCAGGGAGAGGAATCATGTCTTCCCGATGTTGCTGATGGTATACGCCATAGGCCTTCTCCAGCACTGGTTTGTCGCGGAATACGGCAAAGGCGGAACCCCCTTCTTTGACCAGATTGTTGCAACGCTTGACGCATGTATTAGAGGCTACGCGAGTTTTTTAAACAGGCCGGAGGCTATCTCTGAATATGCGGCGCTGCTCCCGCCCCTGTCTGAACGTCTGGCCAATAACCTCGGTCTGGCAATATTGATATTCCTGGCGGTCATCGGTTCGCTCTACTGGTTATCCCCAAAATTCCGCTCAAAGAAGACATTTTCAATGTTAGTCTGCACAACCCTGCTCCTGGGTATAACCTTTGGTTTTCCCTTATTCGGGATACGAAATATCATACCTTCTCGCTGGTTTGTCTTCGAGTACCTCTTTTTATCCCTCATGGCTGCGTTTGCTACCCTTCATATAGCCCGACACCTGAGTAAAAACCAGCAGATCTGTGTAGTATTCGTGTTATTTACCTGTCTATCGTTCTTTATGCTAACTGCCACCTCGAATAACCTGGACAGCCCCCTCTGGCTGAAAGACTCAACGATATCGACAACTTATACAATTCAAGAAGTAAAGGGTGCAGAAACGATATCCCGTTACTCGGAGAGGGTTTTCAGCGACTCAAGCTATGGGGGCAGCGTCCTTGGTAGCTGGTGTGGGGTTCAACATAACCCGCTGTATTCCCCGGACCTCTCAAATCGTGCCGGTGATGTGTTTATCTGGAGGAGTTACATGGAGGATAGGCCCATCCAGATGTTCACAATGGTCGAAGGATACCACCAGCCGGTTGAATGCAGTGTCATCCTGGGGCCGGAGTATTTAATGGAACTTGAGAGGATGCAGAGGATATATGAGAATGACGATCTCTGCGGATATTATATCATCGATGAGGTTGTCGTAGCCCCGCCTTCCGCAGCAGCGCAATCTCCAGACGGGGCGCTCTGATCA
>JAKOPX010000364.1 GCA_029778665.1 Bacillota bacterium
GGAACCTCTGAATAATCAAAGGTTTCAAACGAGTATTGCATAAAATATCTTCGCATTCCTTTCTGGAAGCACTTTTGGGGCAGCCAAAGCCATATTTCAGCTTCGATTCTATTACTTTTCTGCCAAAAGGGCAGACTTTCCCCTTGTCACGTTTTGGAGAGCCTTTGCCCGGCAATCGCAAGCGAGTATAGATTGGCGCAGGCGAACATGGCATACAGACGGTTTTCGTTTTTCTTCAATCCGCGATATACCGTTTTCCTGTATCCGAACTGACATTTGATGATTCGGAATGCGTGCTCTACTTTGCAGCGAACGGATGATTTACGATTTTCAATATAACGTTCCCAGTCAATTGCATTGTCGGAAACATGGGGCAGACGACCAGGACGGCGGTTGATTCGGAAGTCGATCTTCGAATAATGCTCATCGTTTGCAATCTCCGGGCGTTTCTGAATACCGAGATACCCAGAGTCGCCGTAGACTACTTCATCATCGTCCCGAAGCAATGCGGAAGTCTGCGTAATGTCGTGCTCATTGGCTGCGGTGACAGTAATTGTGTGAACCAGTCCGCTGCCGGCATCCACACCGATGTGGCACTTCATTCCAAAGCGCCATTCATTCCCCTTTTTGGTCTGGTGCATCTCAGGATCACGGGCTTTGTCGGCATTCTTTGTGGAGCTCGGTGCATTGATAATGGTTGCATCTACAATAGTGCCGCCCTTCATCATATGACCGGTCTGCACCATGACCCGGTTGATTGCCTCAAAAAACAGCTCGTTCAACTCGTTGGCTTCCAGCAGATGGCGGAACTTGCACAGCGTTGTTTCATCCGGTACAGATTCTTTCAGAAAGTCAATACCGGTAAACTTACGCATGGCATAGCTGTCGTAAATGGAATCTTCCGTTGCCGGGTCTGACAGATTGAACCAGATTTGAAGCAGATACATCCGCAGCATCTTTTCGATTCCCATGGGCGGGCGGCCACGCTTTCCTGCGGGATAGTACGGTTCAATCACCTTGACCCATTCGTCCCATGGGATGATTTCATCCATGGTTTCCAGAAACTCTTCTCGCTTGGTTTTCTTTTTCCGGAAGCTGTATTCGATGTCTGTAAATGTTTCTTGTTTCATATTCCGCACCGCCATTGCTTTTTCTTTTATTATACCATATTGTGGCGGTTGTGGTTGCAATGACGATGATTAAATCAGAGGTTCCCTAAA
>JAKOPX010000365.1 GCA_029778665.1 Bacillota bacterium
AAGGAGGGTGGAGGACACGTGGAACAAGCTGTTCTACGGGGACGAGAACACCAGGATCTACTGGCCTGTCGACGATGACATGGGATACATCCTGGATACGGGCAACAACGATGTGCGTACTGAAGGCATGTCATACGGCATGATGATGTGTGTGCAGATGGACAAAAAGGAAGAGTTCGACCGGATCTGGAAGTGGACATACACGTATATGTTACACCGTTCCGGAAAATATAAAGGTTATTTTGCATGGTCACTGAACCCGGACGGGACCAGGCGGGCGCAGGGACCTGCGCCGGATGGCGAAGAGTACTTCGCCATGGCTCTGCTATTTGCATCGAAACGCTGGGGAGACGGGCCGGAGCCGTTCGACTACAGCAGGCAGGCCAGGGACATCCTGAGGGAAGTCGTGCACAAGGGCGAGGACGGTGTCGGGGATCCGATGTGGGAACCGAACCTCAAGCTTATCAAGTTTATTCCTGAAAGTCCGTATACGGACCCGTCGTATCACCTTCCGCATTTCTATGAACTGTTCTCGATAATGGGGAATCCGGAGGACAGCGAATTCTGGAAGGAAGCGGCCGACGCCAGCAGGCGCTTCCTCAGGAAAGCATGCCATCCTGTGACCGGACTTGCACCGGAGTATTCAGAATTTGACGGCAGGCCCCACAGGGCGCCGTGGGGATACGGCCATCACCACTTTTACAGCGATTCATACCGCGTCGCGGCAAATATCGGGCTGGATTATGAATGGTTCGGCAAGGATGAATGGCAGAGGACCGAGGCTGACAGGATACAGGCGTTTTTCGCACCGATGGGCGCGGATGCTGATTTCCGCATGTATGCCATCGATGGTACGCCGCTCGAGGAGAAGGCATTGCATCCTGTCGGGCTGGTAGCGACCAATGCGATGGCTGCGTTGGCCGCAAATGACACCGAGAACAGGCGCAAATGCGTTGAATACCTGTGGAATACTCCTGTCCGCACGGGGGTCAGGCGCTATTACGATAACTGCCTGTATTTCTTTGCCATGCTTGCCCTCAGCGGCAACTACAGGATATGGATGTGACGTTATAATTGCAAAAAACTCCGGACCCTTATCTGCGGGTCCGGAGTTTTTTTACCGGTTTTGATCCGGTTTCTTTAAACTTTCGAATACGGATTTCAGTGCCTTCCGTATGGCTTCGGCCTGCTCTTCGGTAATTACGCCTTCTTCCGTCAGGCCTTTCAGCACGCTTTTATACTCACAACTGACGTGCTTTTTGCCGGGTTTCCCGTCTCTCTCTTTCCCGATGCACTGCCGTTTTTTGTCCATTGCCTTCAGGACCGCATCTTTTTGCTCCTGCGTGATGACCTTGTCGCTGACGAGCTTGTCAAGAGCACTGTTGATGCGTTCCCTTATCTGCTCCCTGGTCACCGGGGATGTCGGTGCATCTTTCGTTACCGGAGCGGGAGCCTGCGGCGCCGGATCCTTTTCGGCAAGGGATACGGTCCCGGCCAGAGCCATGGCTCCGGCAATAATTATGCCGATGGCTGTCCTTTTGCCGATCATTGAACATCACTCCCTGAAACTGATTATGTCAGAACGTGCTTATTTTTTGCTGAGGAGTGATCATTTATGTTTCCCACGGCAAAAGGAAAAATTCGCAAATTATGCCCAGCCGCGGCTCTTTACGGCTTTGGCCACGCGCTCTATCGCGATGACATAGGCTGCGTCGCGCATGTTGAGATTCCTGCTGACGGACATGTCATATACTGCGTGGAAAGCAGCAGTCATTACCCTGTCGAGCTTCGACAGGACTTCATCCTTGTCCCAGAAGTAGTTCATGTTGCACTGGACCTGTTCGAAATAGCTGCAGGTGACTCCTCCGGCGTTTGCAAGGAAGTCGGGTATCAGGAATATGCCGCGTTCGTTTATGACCTTGTCGGCATCGGTCGTCGTCGGCCCGTTGGCAGCCTCGGCGATTATCTTTACCTGTTTGCTTATTTTGTTCACATTCCCGGCAGTGATCTGGTTTTCGAGCGCCGCCGGGATGAGGATGTCCACATCCTGTTCGATCCATGCTTCGCCGTCCAGGATCTCATAGCCCAGTTCCCTTGCTTTATCCTTGTTTATTGATCCGAAGGAATCAGTGATGGAAACCAGTTCCTCGCAGTTGATTCCGTCCGCCTTACGGTATGTATACGCCTTTTTGTCAGTGTTGTCCCAGCAGGAGATGGCTATGATCCTGCCGCCAAGCTGGGTGTACAGCTTTGCTGCGTACTGGGCGACGTTGCCGAATCCCTGGATGCTTGCCGTTGTGTTTTCAGGCTTTATGTTCAGCTTTTTGAGGGCCTCGCGGAGGACGTATATGACACCGAATCCTGTTGCTTCAGTCCTTCCGAGGGATCCTCCCATGCCGACGGGCTTGCCCGTAATGGTTCCGGGGAATCTTCCGCCGCTGATGGTTTCATACTCGTCCAGCATCCAGAGCATGTGCTTGGCGTTTGTCATGACGTCGGGAGCCGGTACGTCAAGGTTGGGACCCATGTTGCGCGCCAGCTGGCGTACATAGCCGCGGCAAAGCTGTTCCTGTTCGCGTTCCGACATGGTCCTGGGATCGCAGATTATTCCGCCTTTGCCACCGCCAAGCGGGATATCGACAACCGCACATTTCCATGTCATCCACATGGAGAGGGCGCGGATGGTATCAACGGTCTCATTGGGATGGAATCTGATGCCGCCTTTGGCCGGTCCTCTGGCATCATTGTGCTGAATGCGGAACCCCTTGAATATCTTTACAGTGCCGTCATCCATGCGTACAGGGATGGTGAAATGATATTCGCGCATAGGCTGACGGAGGAGTTCCCTTGTGGCTTCGTCCAATCCGAGCAGTCCGGCGACCTTGTCGAACTGGGCCTGCGCCGTCAGGTAGGGATTGTAGGATGTGTTGCTCATAATTGACCTCCTCACACTTTTCGATATTAAATCAGAAAATATCATATAAAAACACAGATACATTTCTGTGAACTGTGTTTTGATGACGGGCATTGTTCTCTTTTTGAATCGGTGCGCCTTGCCGCACCAGGTCCAGACGAGACACTTCTGTCCTTTGTTTGTTGGTTGAATTATATCAGCACGAAAAAACCATGTCAAGAATTACAAGCAGTATATTACAAATCATGACAAGGTCTTCCTGCGCCGCCGTACCGACCTGAGTATTGACCGTATGCTATGATTTAAATATGCTATATTTGTGGTATCATTAAATAATAGCCGGTCCGTGCCACAGAAAGCGTGTCCGTTTCGGATGCGGCGCTTTCCGGGGATCGGCTTTCAGTGTGGCTTCGCACCTTATATGAATGACTGTTTTTTAGAAAGCAGGGATGTAAGAGTTGCCTGTACATATAGTGCTTGTTGAACCTGAAATACCTCAGAATACCGGGAATATCGCCAGGACGTGCGCGGCCACCGGAGCCGGGCTCCACCTGGTGAAGCCGCTGGGGTTTTCGATAGATGACCGTCACCTCAAAAGGGCCGGCCTTGACTACTGGGACAAGGTCCTGGTCAGCGTGAGCGACAGCTTTGAGGAACTGAGGCTGAAATACCCGGACCATGTCTTTTACTATACTTCTACCAAAGCGCCCAGGGCGTATACAGAGGTCGAGTACCCGGAAAACTGTTTCCTGGTGTTCGGGAAAGAGACGGCGGGCCTGCCTGAGAGCCTGCTTGAAGCAAACAGGGAATATTGCATCAGGATTCCGATGAGACCGGGGATTCGGTCTCTTAATCTGTCAAACTCCGTTGCGATAGTGTTGTACGAGGTTCTGAGACAGCACGGTTTCAAGGGTTTTCAGATGAAGGGCAGAATGGAGTCCGGCAGCCTGGCCGAACAGGACGGCGCCGGGAAAGAAGGTTAAAAGCAGCAATATCGGGTAAAGACAGTCTGAGAAGCAGAATGTTGGCAGATTATGAGCAAATCAAAAGCATACTGAAAGCAGCAATAAGAGACTGGAGTCTGACAGATCAGCGATACGGCCGGCTGGTTTTCAACCGAAAGCCCCGGCGGCTGTTCGCGGTCACGATACATATAAAGGAAGCAATTGCAGGAAAGCATATAAAGGAAAAATGGAATGGAGTGATCCGGTTGATAAACAGGGACAGGTTGGTAAAGGAGTTTCTGGAACTTACGGCCATAGACAGTCTTACAAAGAAGGAACGGAAGATGGCCGATGCGCTGAAGGACAGGCTGGAGGCCATGGGATACGAACCTTATGAGGATGACGCCGGCAAAAGGATCGGCGGCGAAGCGGGGAACATCATCTGCACCGTGAAAGGGACGAAAAATGTCCCGGCAGTTATGTTCGCCGCACACATGGATACCGTCGAACCCGGCATCGGCAAAAAGGCAGTTGTCGACGGCGATATGATAAAGACTGACGGAACCACGGTCCTCGGAGGCGACGATGTATCCGGTATCGTATGCATACTGGAAGCTCTCAGGGTCATAAAGGAGAAAGGAATCGAACATGGCGATATCCAGGTGGTTTTCACGGTTGCCGAGGAGGGCGGCCTGTATGGAGCGAAAAACCTGGATTACAGCAGGATCTATGCGAAGTACGGGTTCGTGATGGACAGCAACGGCCCAATAGGAACTGTAGCTGTAAAAGCTCCGTCACAGGACAAAATATTCGTTACGGTGGAAGGTAAAGCTGCGCACGCAGGTCTTTCACCCGAAAAGGGCGTCGATGCCATAAGGATCGCAGCTTCAGCCATTTCAGGCATGAAACTCGGCAGGATCGACCATGAGACCACTGCAAATATCGGTGTTATAAATGGCGGCCGTGAGACCAACATTGTCTGCGACAGGGTCGAGATCATGGGAGAGGCCAGGAGCCGCGACGACAGGAAACTCGGGGAGCAGACACAGCATATGAGGGAGCGGTTTGAGCAGGCAGCCGCTGAATTCGGCGGGAAAGTCGATTTCAGGGCCGAGAGGCTTTATCCATCGTTCAGCATACAGGATAGCGCCCCGATCATGGATATTTTGAGAAAGGCTGCGAAGGATGCCGGCGTTACGCTCATCACGGAGGAGACTGGCGGCGGGAGCGATACGAACATTTTCAACGGTAAGGGCATAGAATCGGTGGATGTGAGTACAGGTATGCAGAAAGTGCACAGCACCGAGGAATGCATATCGATAAACGACATGGTTAAAGCCGCTGAATTTGTGGTTTCCATCATACGGAACGTTTCATGAGCCGCTTCTGTTGGTATATTGACTCTGAACGACAGATTTTGTCGAATGACCGGATATGTGACTGGAGTGCATGCAAATATGGAGTTCTCAGAAATAACACTTAACAGCAAGTACCTGTTCGACCATTATATAAAGAGACACAAACCCCGGATATCAGAACTGACATTTACGAACTTCTTTGCGTGGAGATATTATTACAGGTTCAGGTATGCTGTGATATCAGACCTGCTGTGTGTCATAGCAGCTCCAGCCAAAGGCCGGCCGTTTGCGATGATGCCCCTTGGAGATGTGAACGGGAGGAATTTCGAAGAAGCATACAAGGCGATCAGGAGCTACTTTGCCGAAAGGGGCTGGGAGCTTTGTTTCAGCAGGATCACGAAGGATGAACTGGCATATTTCAGGGACAAGGTCACGAATGAGGATTCGATCGTGTTTGACAGGGACAACAGCGATTATGTCTACCTGACGAAGGACCTGGTCGAACTCAAGGGAAAGAAATACGACGGCAAACGTAACCATATCAACAGGTTCCGGAAAGAACACACTTTTGAATATGTGCCCCTGGAGTGCGGGCTGCTGGACGAATGCGTCAGGATCATGGAGGAATGGTGCAGGGAAAGGGACTGCAGCTGCATGGAGGGCGACTACTGTGAACGGAATGCCAACCTTGAACTTTTGAGGCATTTCAGGACACTGGGCTGTAAAGGCGCACTTATCAAAGTCGACGGTGAGTTTGAAGCTTTTACGGTGGGCGAAATGCTTAATGAAGATACTGCCGTGATACACATAGAAAAGGCCAAAAGCTCTATAAACGGGCTTTACGCCATTATTAACCAGCAGTTCGCACAGAACGAGTGGAGCGGCACCACATATATAAACAGGGAACAGGACCTTGGTCTTGAAGGGATGAGGAAGGCCAAGCTTTCTTACCACCCTGTGATGCTGGCCGAGAAGTTCAACGTGTACCCGGTATGAACTGCTCATTCCGGTTCCCGCACCGGTAATGTGCAGGAGTGTGGAACGGAAACGAGTGCATATTTTGGCGCGATACGGGAGAACATATTGGTGATCGCGGATGGACTGCAGCGCTTTAAAATCAGGCATCCAGACTTTGTTAAAAATTTAATCATTTTTGACCGGAGGTATTGAAAAACTGTATTAAATAATATAAAATAGTTTTGATTTTGGAAAGTAATAACCATATTTCATACAGGAGGTAAGATGAGATGGCAATAAAAATAGGTATCAATGGATTCGGAAGAATCGGACGTCTCGTGTTCAGAGCTGCGGTCAACAATCCTGAAGTTGAAGTCAGAGGGATAAATGACCCGTTCATCGATCTTGATTACATGGTATACATGCTCAAATATGACACGGTCCATGGCCAGTTCAAGGGCGAGGTCTACGTTGAAGACGGCAAGCTGGTCGTAAACGGCAAAAAGATCTCTGTCTATGCGTCCATGAATCCCGACGAGATTCCCTGGAGCGAGTGCGGCGCTGAATACATAGTCGAGTCGACAGGCGTATTCCTGACAACTGAAAAGGCTTCGGCTCACTTCAAGGGCGGCGCGAAGAAAGTCGTTATCACTGCTCCGGCAAAGGACGACACACCGATGTTCGTCATGGGCGTAAACAACGACAAGTACACCAAGGACATGAAGGTAGTATCCAACGCGTCCTGCACAACAAACTGCCTTGCACCTCTTGCAAAGGTCATCCATGAAAACTTCGGTATAGTTGAAGGCCTCATGACAACGGTTCACTCCATAACTGCAACCCAGAAGACAGTCGACGGCCCGTCCAAGAAAGACTGGAGAGGCGGACGTGCAGCAGCCCACAATATCATTCCTTCATCTACAGGCGCTGCAAAAGCTGTCGGCAAGGTCATTCCTGAACTGAACGGCAAGCTGACCGGTATGGCGTTCAGGGTTCCGACGGTCGACGTATCAGTTGTCGATCTCACCTGCCGTCTTGAGAAACCTGCAACATACGAAGAGATCAAGGCTGCAGTCAAGAAGGCTGCTGAGGGCGAACTCAAGGGCATCCTCGGATATACCGAAGATGAAGTTGTATCTTCCGACTTCATCGGCGATCCTCGCACATCGATATTCGATGCAAAAGCAGGTATCGCACTCAACAGCAATTTCGTGAAACTCGTATCGTGGTATGACAATGAGTGGGGCTATTCAAACAAGGTCCTCGACCTCATCATGCACATGGCAAAGGTCGATGCGCAGTAATGCATGATCATTCAAACTGATCAGGGCCCGCTCTTGCCCTTACCTCAAGTGAGTGGTCAAAGGGCGGGCCTTTTGATTGTGACGGGTGCGGAGACAAAGCCGCGAAACGAAGTTCGAAAGGGT
>JAKOPX010000366.1 GCA_029778665.1 Bacillota bacterium
CCGTACCGTACCTTGTACAATCCTTCTTCCTTTATATCAGTGAAATCGAATCTCAGGTAATCATAGCGGAGGAACCTTCCCCATTCCTGCGCCTCCGCCGAGAAAACTTCCTCTTCGCCGTTCTCAGTGATTTTGACAAGCACGGGCCTGTTGCGTTCCGAATCACGCCTGTCAAGTTCTATCACTGCCATTTTCCTTTGATCTGGATGATATCCTATCTGCGAGACCTGTACGACAGGTCCGTACATCCAGCTTTCCACCACATTCGGCGTAATCACCCACCGGATGGCATTTTCAGTCATACCGGCAGGCACCTCGCTGCTTACAACGAACCATCCGTTGTTGTGGTTCATGCGCCCATCGTACAGTTTCAGTTCTGAGCCCGGGCTTTCTATGACGAGTCGGCTGTACGGATCATCAGGCCTTACGATGAAACGCCTGCCGACCGCATAAGGTTCGGCTATGATGTCATCTGCAATGATCGGGCTGTATTCTTTGCCGCCACCGGTCAGTCGTTCAATATCCGCCTTAGCGTCGGGCTGCCTGAAATCCCCGATATGCCAGATGTTGGCCGGCATCCTGAGGACAGGCCCGTTGGGCTGCGCAGGGAAAATGCCGTGCTTGTCGTCCATTATCCATGGCTTTCCGAACAGTGCTCCCGGAAACAGTTCCAGGTTGAAGCATATCTTGCCGATGTACTTCTCCGGTATCGGCCTGTCCAGGTCCACAGTGATAGTCACTGACGGTCCCTCACCTTTGACAGTGACTTTGTATGTGAACTCAAAATCCGGGTAAATCATGGGGTTGAAGCCCTTCAAATGCCTCGAAGGGTCTGGATAGCACAGCGCGGTCGTTATCGTGTTGGACACTTCATCTGTTTCTCGGCTGATCAGCTTTGGTACCGGCTGCCACTGGCCCGGCGTCTGTTCAAAGCGTATGTCGCCGTTCGTCGCGACGCGGTTGCCGTGCATGATGATGGTCACGCCGGACTGATGCCCTTCCGGATAGAAGTCGCTGAAGGCCATAACATCGACTCCCATGTTCCTGAAATAGCCGGCATTTGCATCCAGCCTGAAACCCCTGTTTATGCCGGCGTTTTGCCCAATGCATTTGCCCGGATCGCATCCATTGCCTTTACTGTTGATGCATTTACTTGTTTCGCCCATATCTGTCTCCTGTCATATTACGTGAAATATCGCTATATTACTCTGTTGCAGAAATATATATCCGTTTTAAATTACATCAAATATGGATTCGGCATAGTGGAATACTTAACATTTCTAAAAACATCTCACCGTATGCAACCCTGCCACATAACCAGATCGTGCTCAGGCTTACGCCTCATCGCCTTCCTCATCGCCAGCACCATCGGCTTTTCCGAGGCCCGTATCCTGCTTTGCAGCCGCCATTCCGCTTTCGGCTTCTATCGTGCGGAAAATCCTGAGAGCAAATGCACTCTTTGTCCCGATGATCAGCACAGGTGCAATGAATGCTCCGACAAAAAGGAGCAGCCAGTCGTAGAAGAAAAAGAGCCATACTTCAAATCCCACGATGGCGGTGCAAATCAATGACTTAACTATGAATCTCGAAAATATGTCCCTGGAGTTCGCCAGGTGGCGGAAAACCGAATTGTGATATCTCGCCGCGAGGGCAAAAACATAGAAAAAGTGCACATGGAACATCGCCAGGCTCAGGAAGCCCAGGACCAGGAAAATAAACGGGTTGCCGCTGGAATTTTCGAACAGGAAGAAATCGGCCAGGATGGCTGCAATACATGCAATGGTAATTACCGACAATACCAGGCCCTGCTTAAGGTTCGCTCGGAATGCCCGCAAGTACTCCCTGACAATGCCCGTGTCACGGTCTTCCAGGATTTTGAGCACCACGCTGTAAACAGCGATCGCAGATGCCCCGAATGTTATGACGGGCAGCGACCCGAGAAGAAACAGGAAGTTCAGTACCAACAGATCCCAGATCCGGGACAGGACCTGCGCTGTCTTGCTGTCGTACGAAAATAACCTGGCCAATTCACAACCTCCGGTCCTCTATATTTCAGTAGCTGAATTTATCCGTATATATAAATTATAACAGTTCTGCTGCATCAGTTCAGCACTGCCGGTATAATCCGCCGGGTTCCCGCAAAAAGCCAGGAGAGAAGAGTCTCTGCGAAATGAAGGGTCTCTGCGGGCAAAATGAATCCCCCGCCTGTGTCAGCGGGGGACAACAGTCATTTCACCGTTTCTGATCCCCGGTCCGCAAATGGCATCCGGCTCACATTAAAGGGGACAGTTCTTCACCCGGCCCGGGATCACCCTGTATCGCCGAACAGCGATCAGTTCTCGGCCTGCTGCAGCTTGTAACGCACTGCTGCCTGCTGGCGTGACCATTCGCGAACCTTGTCATAGCCATATTCTTTGCATACCTTGATCATTTGCTGCACATGGTAGTTGAATTCACCGTCATTCTTTGCATAAATCGCACGCCATGAATATTGCTTGATTGCCTGGGTCACCTGCGTCCAGATCAGTTCTAGCTCATCGGAACGCTTCGGTGCGGAATAGGAAGTTCCGGGAACTACCGTATACTTTCCTTTCTTCATGTATTCATTGACGGTA
>JAKOPX010000367.1 GCA_029778665.1 Bacillota bacterium
CCATACTTCAGGATCGCTTTCCGGAAGCAATCCTCCACGATCACATGATCCAAAGTTGGATAGAATTCACCGTGTAGAACGAAACGTGTTGCATCGTCGATAAATGTAACCAGATACACCTGCTTTTTTGTTCCGCCTGGACCGATTGGCAGATACGGTCCATATTTAATATCGCTATGCCATAGCATATTACGGCTCTTTTGCTGGAACCTTCTCGCGGCAACGCCCGATTGAGAATACATCCTCATATGCCGTGCGCTGTATCCCCGCTCCGCTAACTTCTCCTGAAGTGTACTGCGTTTGATCTGTCCGGGCCTGACCTTGCCTTCCCACTCGAGAATCTGGATGATTTGGGCGACACTCCTGCCTGGTATTTCACGGCGGAGCAGGATGGCCTGATCCAGTATATGTTGCGGGATTGCGTCTTCCGTCCTGCGACGCCCTTTACCTTTGGGTTTCAGCCCGTCAAACCCGTCCTTCGAATACTTCGACAGATATCTTCTTAAAGTACGATCTGACAATCCGGTCCGTTCACAGATTTCTGCCCGGATCTTTCTGGCTTTTGCCGGGTCCAACCCCTCAGCCAGTAAGGGTGACAGCAGTTGAACCCTTTGTGCCGCCAGTTCTTCCGCTTTCTTTTGATCCCTCATGTTGATCTCCTCCTCTTTTTCAGGTTTTCAACATGAGTCTACACTCTACTATTCAGGACAAAAATGCAGAACGGGTATGTATCCAATTATTTGTATTTGCTACCGGGCGGACAATCCTTGCCAGCCAACCTGGTGCATCCCCCACAAAATCCATGACCCTCTGGAACCTGGACTCGGAAGAACGGGTTATCTTCTTCACAGTTATCCTGTTAAGCCTCACTGCTATGGATTCAAGACAGCCCAGAAAGTGCTCCATACATCTTCTAAACCATTCCCGCCATCGTCGGATCGTCGAATCATCTGCTGCCACGCAAAGGGTTCCTTTGGGGTCGAGTACGGATTCGATACTTTCACTGCAATGCCGCTTGTATGGTACCAGGATATCGGGTAGTTCATGGTGGATACTCCTGCACACTTTGCAGCGAAGCCTCCGTATTCTGAGAATAATCTTGTTCCCTTCGCTATTGATATATTTTCTCTTCCGGCTGCCAATCACGGAAAACTGCCCGTCACAATACGGGCAAGATACCTGCTCCAGATTCCTAACAAAAAACTCCGGACTTACTCTTTTCAATCAGTTCATAATTTGATACAATGACCATACCGTGGTTGGCGCTTCTGGTACCCTTGCTCGAACATTGGTACATTAAAACAGAAGCGCTTTCCTTTCTCTATGATGATATGGACATTATATCCATCAATAACTGGACAGGCAATACCGTCAG
>JAKOPX010000368.1 GCA_029778665.1 Bacillota bacterium
CATGCGAGCTATCCTTGCGAAGTCGTATTTGACGATAAAAATGCCGCCTTCAGACATGCTGAAGACGTTCTACGAGCGATTCGTTACCTGACGCCTCAGATACCCAACCGCGTCAGATAACACTAACCACCAGCGAGATTGACGCCATGAGAGGCTATATTCGCCAGCTTCAAAGGCAGTCCATGCAACAGACCGAACCGTTTAGCCCTGCCACTCTCGAAACACGGTTTGTAAACTGGTTCGACAGCTTGCCGGAATTCACCCGCGACCGCCCCTTCAGCATGTCCGAGTTTGAAAATGCACTCGGTACTCAGGGCAAACACCTCAGTCCTGTATTGCTTCGGCTTGGATGGATGCGGAAAAGGAAATGGAATTCACGCGGGCAATATCACCGCTATTGGCTGCACATGCCTTTGGGGTGACCGGGCTTCAACATCTCCCACAATTCCATGCCTACGGCACCCGCCAGCCGTTCCATATTATCAACAGAGATGTTGCGCTCGCCGCGCTCAACTTGGCCTATGTAGGTTCGATGCAAAGCAGAGCGGTCGGCCAGTTCCTCTTGTGAAATTCCCAACGCGCTACGGCGCTCTCGGACAACCTGTCCGAAGCGAATTCGTGCGATTAAGACTTGAGATGGGGGCGGTTTGCTCACAGCCCGTAGGCTGCCGATATGTAGAATTTGTATCTACAGAGTTTAAGTAGCTATCGGATTCGTGGTGTATTTTGTACTATGCGAACTGGTTCAGTCATTGACATGGATATTCAAATGAAACGCACCACAGTTGCAGCTTCCGTCTTGTCCCTCGCGCTGTTTCTGACAGGCTCCGCTTATGCCCAGTCAATCTACAAATGTCGGAACGCTGCCGGCAAGATTGATCTTTCGGACAGGCCATGCAGCGCCGATTCAAAAACCGAAGCAATACGTGACGGTTCGGCTATCTCAGAATCACGACGGCAAGAGGCTGCACAAGTTTCAGCAGCAAACCGTTCCCTTTCTGCAAAACAAGAAAACGAACGCGCTCCCGCACCTGTACAGTCTTCATCAGCTGTTTGTGATGCGGCATCGCAGGCAGCGAATGGAGGAACAAATTTACCAATGGGCCGTAAGTCTCAACTCATCGAGGCATGCAACGCCATTAGCAAGAACCCTTCAAAACCGGCATGCCAAGAGTTAGCTTCACTAGCTCTAAACGGAATGTCTCGGCAAGGGAAATTCTCTTCCTTGCTTGAACTTTGCGACGGCGGAGAAAGCCGCACCAAAGCGCAGCAACGGCCATGCGCTTACGCTAGTGATATTAACTGTGTAAAGACCACGACTTATTAACTATGGAGTGCTTCGCAAGTCCTGCGTAGCCTGCACAGCCCTCTCAACTCAAGAATGCAGACAGGCTTTCAATCTCTTCGACTAGAAATTTTATGAAAAACAAACTACTTGTTTTCGCTATCGGCGCGTCAATTTGCATAAATTGCATCGCCGCCGGGCCAATTTCCATGAAGCAATGCAACGACTGGACACGCGATCTCAACGCCACCTTACCGAAGCGAATAGATCAAATTACTGTGATGAGCGGCGCGTCCTGCACCACTGGAATTACCAAGCCGGCACGAGTTGTTGATAAATATACCGTATCAATCGACATACGCGAAACCACTGATCAACAGCTTGAAAAACTAAGGTCATCCCAGTTAAATTTCTGGTGTTCAGATTCTGAACACAGGAATTTTTTAAAGATGGTTGATGTGACATTTGCTTATTTCGATAAGAACGGTGTCCAGCTTTTCAGTTTTAACACCACACAGGCTACGTGCAATTAGCCAACGCAAGGCAGATGCAGGGGGTGCTAGTTTTGCATTCTTTGCACTTCTTGCAGACTTCAAAATTTTAGAAAAATATGTGTGAGAGGGGTCGGCATACCCCTCTCGTTAAACTCTTCCCCCTGCCCCCTCCCTCCTACGAAATAATAATGCTTGTTCATCACTCTGTTGTTGTCCGTGCGAGGTGCGTTTCGCCGATTTATCAGGGGCAGGTGATAATTGTTTGGGTAGGAGGGGCATACAATAAAGGACCATTTGCCTGATTGTCGGTCTGGAAACTGGCCGTCTTGATTCCGAAAGGCGAAAGCCTACGTAAAGGCACCCGCACTTTGATTTGAACTTAGTGCTGAAGTGCTCAAATTAAGCGCAACAAACCACGGCATCAAGCAGGCAAGGGATGCCAGCAAATGAAATAGCGGGTAGGAATGAGGGTAGGATCAGAAACGCAATGCACTTAAAACAACGGGAAGCCAGACGGCTACAGGGCTTGTAAAAAGCACTTGCGGATGTGTTGCATGGACATGGTGTGGGCGCGGCGGCTACCGCGACGTCCTCAAAAAAAAATAGGTGCCGGCGGGCACCCTTGGTCAAACGGCCAGAAGGGCCGGATTTTAGCTGATTTCGCTCAAATAATCACGGACCTTGGCGACATCGAGGACATAGTGACAAAGTTCTCGGCCGCCATGCAGCAACACCGGCACCAGTTC
>JAKOPX010000369.1 GCA_029778665.1 Bacillota bacterium
CCAGGAAGGACAGTCCGCCCGCGATCATCCATTCGTTAATCCCCAGCGGGACTGTTTTGAATATATTCTGCAGGAAAGGTATGTATATGACTCCAAGCGTCATGATAAGCGAGCATATCACGGAAATGACAAGGAACATGTTGCTGAACAGCGGTATCCTGAAAATATTCCGCGTCTCTGATTTGCACTCGAATACATGGATCAGCTGGGAAAGTACCAGTGTGACAAAACCTCCGGTCCTCGCGAGCCCTACATCAGCGGTAAACCAGAGCAGTGAAGCATATACGGCAAGTGTAGCCAGGCCGATCAGGACGCCCCTTACAATGATCAGACCTGCAAGGCCGTGCGAAAAAATGCTCTCATCGGGGTCCCTGGGTTTCTGTTTCATTATGTCCTTTTCAGGCGGATCGAAGCCAAGCGCCACCGCAGGCAGGCCGTCGGTAACGAGATTGACCCACAGTATCTGTATGGGCAGCAACGGTACCGGGAGACCGGCAAGCATCCCGAGGAACATGGTCAGAACCTCCCCGAGGTTGCATGAGAGCATGTACCTGATGAACTTCCTGATATTGCTGTATATGACCCTGCCCTCTTCTATCGCAGCAACGATGGTGGCGAAGTTGTCATCCATCAGCACCATCGATGAAGCCTCCTTGGTGACATCGGTACCGGTCCCGCCCATGGCGACGCCTATATCGGCCTCCTTGACGGCAGGAGCGTCGTTCACGCCGTCTCCGGTCATCGCAACGATGGATCCGAGCCTCTTGAGCGCGCGTACGATGGAAAGCTTGTGTTTCGGTGACACCCTCGCGTATACGGTGGTAGTCGCAGCTGCCTTCTCAAGCGCCGCTTCGTCCATCGAATCCAGTTCCTCGCCCGTGAGGACGGTATCCCCGTCACTGTATATGTCAAGCTCTTTTGCTATCGCCACGGCAGTCAGCCTGTGGTCTCCGGTTATCATTACAGGCCGTATTCCAGCCATTTTGCATTTCCTCACGGCTTCTGCCGCCTCGGGCCTGGGTGGGTCGATCATGCCGAGAAGCCCTGCAAAAACAAGGTCGGATTCGAGTCCGTCCTTTTTGTACAGGCCTTTTCCGAGCCTTTTGTATGCGACGGCTATCACCCTCAATGCTCCGGCAGCCATCCGGTCATTCGCCCTGAGTATGGCAGACCTGTCCATGTGGTCCATCGTCCTGACGGTACCGGCTTTCTCCACTCTGCTGCACTTTTTCAGCAGCATGTCGGGCGCTCCCTTCGTAAACATGTATGCCTCGCCGTTCCGGTCCACACATACCACCGACATACATTTCCTTTCCGGATCGAAGGGGATCTCATCCGTCCTGCGGTACATCCTGCCAAGCCCGTCAATATCGATGCCGGCCTTTTCCGCTGCTGCCATCAGCGCTGTTTCAGTCGGATCGCCTGCGAACCTGTGCTTCGTGTCCGAAACCTGTCGCCTGTTTGCCGATATCAGCTGCAGGCGCGGCTTCTCACCCGCAGGACCTGCCGGGACCGCATTATTGCACAGCGCAGCTATTTCAAGGACCCTCCTCAGGCTCCTGTCCGATGGATCCAGCGCCCTTCCGTTCACACGGAAAAAGCCGTTCATATCCGGATGACTTCCGGATCCCTTCCGATCCGTCGTACCTCCAGGTCTCTCTTCATCCGTTACCTCGATCATCCTGCCGTCGGCGTAGATCTGCCTTACTGTCATTTTATTCTGGGTCAGCGTACCTGTCTTGTCTGAACATATTACTCCTGCGCAGCCGAGGGTCTCGACTGCCGGCAGCTTTCTGATAAGCGCATTCCTCCGCATCATCCTCCTGACGCCCAGTGCCAGTGAGACAGTCACCAGTGCAGGAAGCCCTTCCGGCACCGCTGCGACTGCAAGGCTTATACCCGAAAGCAGCATGTTGAATACATCCTCGCCGCGTATTATGCCGACGCCGGCAACCACCGCGCAAATGGCAAGGCATCCGGCCGCGATGATCTTACCCAGCTTGTCGAGCCTTTTCTGCAAAGGTGTCTGTTCCTCTTCTATGTTCTGGATCATATCCGCTATGCGGCCCATTTCTGTATTCATGCCTGTGGCCGTTACCAGTGCCGTACCCCTGCCCGCGGTCACACTGGTACCCATGAATACCATGCTGTTCCTGCCTGCCCTGTGAGTGTCCCTTCCGGGCGGCAGGGCAACCTTTTCAACGGGAACGGATTCACCCGTGAGCAGTGACTCGTCAGCCTGGACATTGGCTCCGTCCAGCAGTACCGCATCAGCAGCGACCCTGTCGCCCGCCTCGATCACGATGATGTCTCCCGGGACCAGCTGGTCTGCAGGGATGCTGACCTGCCTTCCATCCCTTATGACTTTTGCCTCGGGTGCGGTCAGGCTCTTGAGGGCTTCCAGCGTTTTTTCGGTTTTGAACTCCTGGATGAATCCAAGAACTGCATTGAGAACGACTATGGCAATTATAGTGACGGCTTCTGTTATTTCACCCATGAATGCGGAAACCGCGGTCGAGATCATGAGTATAATTACCATGATGTCGGTGAACTGGCTGAACAGCAGTTTGACAGGCGACACTTTCTTTTTTTCCGCCAATGTGTTCGGGCCGTGTTCCCGGAGCTTCCTCTCGGCTTCCCTGCTGCTGAGGCCCTTAGCCGTATCCGCCCCTGGGCCCATGCCCGATGTTTCGTATATCATCTTCCGGATATTATGCCCGTGCAAATAAGACACCCCTTTTCTTCCGCCTGAATAGATAGGTCTATGTCCTATTACTATTCAAAAGCGGCATGGATTAGACCATGCCGCTTTATACGGAAAATGCGCCGGACTATGGGGTTGTCTTATTCCTCGTATACTTCCCTGACACCTTCTATGGCCTGCAGTTCATTCAGAGTCTGCGGGTCCAGTGCACCTCCCGGAAGCTTTACCAGAAGCTTTATCATCCGGGCGTTATCTTTGCTTTTGTATAACTGGATATTCCTTATCTCGATATTGCTTTTTTCCAGCAGATTGGTCACCAGGCCTATCTGGCCGCTGATGTTCCCGGATTCGATGATTAACGTTCTGTACCTGCTTCTCCTGGAAAATCGCCTTTCGGCTTTTTTCAGCGTAATGAGGGTTATAAAGATAAGTATCGTTGCCGCAACGGCTCCCAGGTAGAAACCGCTCCCGGCCGCAAGTCCTACACATGAGACGGCCCACAGGCTTGCTGCCGTTGTGAGTCCCCGTACATTGATGCCGTCGCGTATGATGGTGCCGGCGCCAAGGAAGCCGATGCCGCTTATTACCTGGGCGCCAAGCCGTGCCGGATCCACTGCTGAAATGGAATACCTTCTGACCAGGTACTCAGAAGTGACCATGACCAGCGCCGCTCCCGCACATACCAGTATATGCGTCCTGAAACCGGCAGGCCTGTTGGTGTGTTCCCTTTCATAACCGATAAACCCGCCCAGCAGCACAGCAAGCAGCAATCTGGCCAATATTTCCAGTTCAAATGGCATCCGACCACCTCAGTTAAGAAATACTTTCCGCGGTATAAAGATCCTGAAATTGTTCAGCATCTTTTCAGTAGGCTCGAAAATGACCAGGGTCTTTTCGCCTTTGTAATTTAGCGTGATGAAGTACGCGTCCGGTGAATCGATGGAGCTTGAAGCATCGATCCTGTTCCTTATGCTCTGCACCGACTGGTCGAACCGGCTGCTCTTTACCGGGGATACGATGTCAAAATCCTTGCAGCTGGCGCTGAAAATCCTTTTTCTCTTCCTTTTGGATATTATGATGTCGATATCCAGTTCGCCGTTGGTTACAATATATTCATATTCGATATTCCTGGAAGTTATCACCCAGTAACCCAGGTATGCTGCGCCGGCTGCAAGCAGAAGGCTCAGCCCCATCCGCATCAGTATCGGTATCGAAAGCACCACGAATATCAGCAGCAGCGATCCTATGACAGTCGCGGTTATGATAAGGTAATCGGTCATCGTTTTCTTCCTGGTCACGAGTTTTTCCATAAAAGTATCCATCCGAAATCCTCCCGCCTGGCAACCAGATTATTGTAACAGGTATTTTTGATTGTATCATACCATTTATTGAATAACAATATTTCAGTGCTGTACCGGATCTTCCCCGTTTATGTCGATGACCACGACCTCGGGAGGGTTGAATATCCTGGGAAGCTTCGGGTTATATGAGACTCCCCTGCTGACTACGTGCGTCATGTTCCCGTGGCGGTAAACCCCGCCCGCGTATTTTGGAAACCACCCCTGGTCAGGCGCGTACAGTCCGTTCAGGATAAAAGGTATCCTTACCTGTCCCCCGTGGGAATGCCCGGACAGGACCAGGTCGAAGCTGAATTCCCTGTATATGTCCACGAGTTCCGGCCGGTGGGAAAGCAATATCTTATAACCCGGCTCATCCGCAAGGCCGTCGAATGCCTTGTGCATTTCCCGCTCCCAGTCATAGCCGATATCATTGATAAGTTTTATATCAGGGTCGTCGACGCCGCAGATGATGAGCCTCGCGCCTTTGACCGTAACAGCAGCCCGGCTGTGCTCCAGGACCGTTACACCGTATCCCCTTATCATTTCTTTTATTTCATCGAGCCTGAAAGACCAGCATTCATGGTTTCCTGAAACATAGAAAACGGGAGCGATTTCCCTGATGCCGGCGAGAAACATCTTCGTGCCGGCCAGGGGGGTCCTGTCGTCGGCTATATCACCCGCGAGAGCTATAATATCCGGATCCTGCTTTTTGATAAGGTCCACCAGGTGCTCCTGGTTTACTCCGTATATGCAGCTGTGCAGGTCGGCGATGAGCACGATCCTCACGTTCTGCCCCGGTCCCAGTTTTTCAGTGGTTATATTGTATCTTCGGACGACCAGTCCCCGGTAGAAAGCAGCAAATGCCAACAGGACGAAAAGGCCTGCAGTGACCAGTGCAGTGACCGTCCGCCTGTTTCTTCCCTTCCTGCCGTTTCCGGCTTCGACTGCCGGTCCGGTTTTGTTTTCGGGCCTGTCTTTGCCTGCCGGCATGACCCGGTCTGGCAGCCTGTCATCGCCTGGCTCACCGGTTTCATTTACCGCTGCGTCCTGGCTCGCAGGCCTGGCTCCGCTCTCATTCAATATCATGCTGTCACATCTGGCCTCACCGTCTATTTCAGATCCTCCTCCATGCCTTGAAGTTCCGCCGGAGCATAATGCTGACATCCGCCCCTTGTGTTATTTACCCGGGCTATTTTTGCATAACCCGGACTTTTCCCTGTCTTGCCTGCAGTGCGTGCCACCTGCCTTCTTCAAGGAACTTCTCCGCCCTGTCCTCTGCATTTTTCACGATATGGTCAGGGTAACCCATTACGCTGAGCAGTTTTATAGCATTGTGCGTCCTTGACTTCCCGGGCAGCAGCTTATATTCGAATTTTATTTCATCTCCCTCGTATCTCTCGGTGAAATGATAATTATCGTACAGGTTTTTCAGTATCTCCGCCAGCTCGATGTCGTGAGTCGCGGCGATAAGTATGCAGTTACCGCCGGCAAAATGCCGCAGTATCTCGGTGGAAGCGGCTATCCTCTCGATGGTGTTCGTTCCCCTCAGGACCTCGTCTATAACGCTCAGCACCGGCACCTGCCCGTCGAGGTTGTCCATTATCCTTTTAAGTGAGTTGATCTCTGCCACGTAATAACTGGTATTGCCTTCCAGATCATCCTTCAGCGCCATCGATGTGAACACCCTGAAATAGCAGGACCTGTATTCACGGGCAACACAGGTGTATATCGTCTGTGCCAGGATGGCATTTATGGCGGTGGTTTTAAGGAATGTCGACTTGCCGGACGCGTTCGAACCAGTGATGAGGACCGGCCTCACAGTGTCCAGGGAATTCGGGACGGCGTTTTCTATAAGAGGATGGCAGGCATCCCTGAAAGAAAGCGATACCGGACCTGCCCCTCCGCATGCATTGAGTTCGGGAACAGTCCAGAAATCAAGCGATTCCCTGTATGAGGCTGCAGAAATCATGCTGTCGAGAAATCCAACAGTCTCATATATCCCGCGAAGAGCCTGCCTGTGTTCGTATATGGTCTCAAGAAGCCTCCCGAAAGCGATAAGCTCGAGAAGGAACATGGATTTCAGCGGTTCAAGGAACGTGTAATCGCCGGTCTGGTAAAAAAGCTGGTAAAAGGAATTTATGCTGAAGGATCTCATCCTGCCCGACAGATCCTCCAGCCTGCCGGCATATTCCTTTATACCGGGGATGCCTGCGGCAGCTATTTTCCTGGAACACCTTACCATGTCTGCCATGTAGCCAAGGCTGTCCAGGTAGATCTCATATTCTCTTCTGGACTTGTAGTAAACCGTCATGTTGAAAACAAACAGCCCGACAACCGCGACAAAACCTGCGGTGACGTCGGCGATCATGAGAAGGGGAGAAAGGAGCAGAGCCACAGCCTGCAATATATATCTCCGATACCTGAACGTGACCGGTTCGCCGAAGAAATACCCGTATACCTGCGTATTCCTCCTCTTCCCAAGCCCGGCCAGTATCTTCTGGAGTTCAAGGCGTTCAGCCGGATTCTTCCTGAAATATTCTATGAGCCGGTCCCTTTCCTTCAGTTCCCGTTCGTCAAAGGCCGGGCGCCTCAGCATCGAATACAGGATCTCCTCCCCAACCGTGGACTGCGTGTTGTTGATCCTCCTGAAAACCCTGTCCATGTCCAGGTCGTTCCAGGTAATATCATCGATGAAGAACGTCCCGGCGCCGTTGTGGATCAGTTCCCTGAAAAAGCCGGATATGGCCTTCATGTCGGTGTCCCTGTAATCATCTGCCGGAATGCGGCCCCATTGGCTGGTAAGCTTTTGCTCAAGTTTTTTCCGTTTCTGATTTGCCTTTATTTTACGGGATATGATGATTGCCGCGATTGCAATAATTGCAGCACATACGTAAAAAATACCGTCCGCCATGGTTTTCCCTTTCTGTCCGCTGACTGTACTCTTCAAAACTTTCCTATAAATATACCATACACCAGGAATGATTGTCTGTAAACGAATGCAGGCAAAGCGCGTCTCCGTCAGCCGACTGCATCAAAAAAGGGATGCCCCGGGGTTTCTCACCCTGGGAACATCCCTTTTCAGTTTCATGGTTCGTGCCGCTGTCAACGCACGCTGCATTTACAGCGGGCAGCCTGTTTTTAGTACATTCCGCCCATTCCGCCGCCTGCAGGCATCGGAGGTTCTTTCTCCGGCTGCTCCGAAACGATAGCTTCGGTGGTGAGCACCATTGCGGCTATGGATGCAGCATTCTGGAGAGCAGTCCTTGTGACCTTGGTAGGATCGACGATACCTGCCTTGATCATGTCGACATACTGCTCTGTCAGTACATCAAAGCCTACGCCTACAGGGCTGTTCTTTACTTTGTCTACGATGACGGAGCCTTCGAGTCCGGCATTGGCTGCGATCTGTCTTACAGGCTCTTCGAGGGCCTTCAGTATGATCTGCACGCCCGTCTTCTCGTCGCCCTGGACCTCATCAAGCAGCTTTGCTACCTTCGGTATAGCATCGACGAATGCAGTACCGCCACCTGCAACGATACCTTCTTCCACTGCGGCCTTGGTTGCTGCAAGAGCATCCTCTATGCGGAGCTTCTTTTCCTTCATTTCTACTTCCGTTGCAGCACCGACCTGGATGACGGCTACGCCGCCGGCCAGTTTTGCAAGCCTTTCCTGGAGTTTCTCCCTGTCGAAATCGGAAGTGGTTTCTTCGATCTGGTTCTTGATCGAATTGATCCTCTTCTTGATCTCCTCAGGGCTGCCTGCACCGTCAACGATAATGGTATTTTCTTTCTGGACCTTGACCTGTCTAGCTCTTCCGAGCTGTGAAAGCTTGACTTCCTTAAGGTCGAGTCCAAGTTCGTCTGAAATTACCTGGCCGCCGGTCAGGATAGCGATATCCCTGAGCATTTCCTTCCTTCTGTCACCGAAGCCCGGAGCCTTGACCGCAACGGAAATGAATGTGCCGCGGAGCTTGTTGAGCACCAGTGTCGTCAGTGCTTCGCCTTCCACGTCCTCAGCGATTATCAGCAGCTTCTTGCCGGCCTGTACTATCTGCTCGAGGAGCGGCAGGAGATCCTGTACGTTGCTGAGCTTCTTGTCGGTGATGAGGATGTACGGATCATCGAGGACAGCTTCCATTTTGTCAGTATCGGTTACCATGTATGCAGAAATGTATCCCCTGTCGAACTGCATTCCTTCGACTACCTCAAGGGTCGTGCCCATGGTCTTGGCTTCCTCGACAGTGATGACACCGTCATTGGTTACCTTTTCCATGGCATCAGAGATCAGTTCCCCGATGTAATCATCGTTTGCCGAAATAGCTGCGACTCTTGCTATGTCTTCCTTCCCCTGTACCTTCCTGCTGTTTTCCTTTATAGCCTCAACTGCAGCTTCAACTGCTTTTGCGAGACCCTTCTTGAGTATCATCGGGTTCGCGCCTGCTGCCACGTTCTTCATGCCTTCCCTGATGATTGCCTGTGCAAGCAGGGTAGCTGTGGTCGTACCGTCACCGGCAACGTCGTTGGTCTTGGTCGCAACTTCCTTCACGAGCTGTGCGCCCATGTTTTCGAATTTGTCTTCAAGTTCTATTTCCTTTGCAATGGTCACGCCGTCATTGGTAACGACGGGAGTGCCGAATTTCTTGTCGAGAACGACGTTCCTGCCTTTCGGCCCGAGAGTTACCTTAACTGTGTCAGCCAGCTGGTTTACGCCTCTTTCCAGCGCGTGCCTGGCATCTTCTCTGAATTTGATTTCCTTTGCCATATGTTTTATGCCTCCTTGTCCGCTAATGATTTATTTTCCAAACAAACGATACGCCGATTATTCGACTTTCGCCAGGATATCACTCTGCTTGAGGATCGTATACTCCACATTGTCGATCTTCACTTCGGTCCCTGCGTATTTGCTGATAAGTACTTTGTCCCCGACTTTTACTTCCATTTTGATCTCTCTGCCCTTGTCATCATAGCCGCCGGGTCCGACTGCAACGACTTCGGCGATCTGCGGCCTCTCCTTCGCGCTGCCCGGAAGAACGACGCCGCCCTTTGTTACTTCTTCGGTTTCGAGCATCTTGATAACGACTCTTTCACCCAATGGCTTTATTGTCATAAAGTATACCTCCTGTAATATTTTTTTACACTTTATTAGCACTCACTGGTGCTGAGTGCTAATCGTACTAATAATATTATATAATACCCATTTTTTAATCAAATATGTGTATTTTCTAAATTATGCCGTTTTTTAGCCGATATGCTGAATTACATGGATATATTGCCTGATTTCACCGTTTTTCATTTTTAAGCTCTGTTTTTCAACTCCTCAAATACATCAGACAAGGTCATGCCCCTCTCGGCAAGAAGGACCATCACATGGTAAAAAAGGTCTGCCAGTTCTGCCTTTATTTCCGAAGGCGAACTGTTCTTCGACGCGATTATCACCTCGCCTGCCTCTTCTCCGATCTTCTTGAGTATTTTGTCGAGGCCCTTCATGAACAGGTAACTGGTGTAGGATCCTTCCTTCGGATTTGCCTTCCTGTCGAGGATGACGCCGAATACTTCATCCAGTATTTCAGGGCCTGCCTTGACAGTCTTGCCGTCACTGCTGTTTTCTCTGCGGTTCACTGTTCCGGCCGCCATTGTACTGCTGCCCGGTACCGAACCAATGGTACCGGCACGGACTTCCGCATCCGCCATGCTGCCGCCGGTTCCCGCGCCGGTTTCAATACTGCCCTGGCTTTCCGTTATCGCTGCCGCACCGATGATTTCACCGGGCGCTGATACGTCAAACTTTGTGAAAAAACAGGAATGATGCCCTGTATGGCAGGCAGCGCCGGTCTGTTCGACTTTCATCAGCAGTGCGTCTCCGTCACAGTCGATGCTGATGTTCCTGACTTTCTGGAAGTGGCCTGAAGTCTCCCCTTTCAGCCACAGCTTCTGCCTGCTCCTGCTGTAGTAATGAGCCAGTCCGGTCCTTATAGTCTCCTTCAGCGACTCTTCATTCATGTACGCCAGCATCAGCACCTCATCAGTCCTGGTATCCTGTGCGATCACAGGAACGAGGCCGTCCTGGTTGAATTTCACCTTATCAAGAATGCCATCCATTTCAAACCCTCACTTCTATGCCTTTTTCTTTCAGCCAGAGCTTCAGCTCATGTATATCGATCTCCCTGAAATGGAACAGCGATGCCGCGAGCGCCGCGTCGGCCTTCCCTTCGGTCAGTGCTTCGTAAAAGTGCTCTTTCGCGCCCGCACCGCCCGATGCCGTCACCGGTATACCCGCGCTTTCCGCGACCGCCCTGGTCAGTTCGATGTCAAATCCGTCCCTTGTACCATCGCGGTCCATGCTTGTCAGAAGTATCTCCCCTGCGCCGAGTTCCGCCGCCCGGATGCTCCATTCGACCACATCCAGACCGGTGTTGATGCGGCCTCCATTGATATACACGTCCCAGCCGCTTCCGTCCCCGCGCCTCTTTGCATCGATGGCAACCACCACGCGGTTGCTTCCGAATCGTTCGGCCGCCTCTGATATCAGTTCCGGCTTCTTCACGGCGGCGGAATTTACAGACACCTTGTCCGCGCCGGCTCTGAAAATCCTGTCGATATCCTCACAGGTCCTGATGCCGCCCCCCACGGTAAATGGGATCGAAATACGCCCGGCCACGCTCCGGACCACATCGGCGATGGTGTCACGGCCTTCCGCTGATGCCGTAATGTCAAGCAGCACAAGTTCGTCCGCGCCGGCTTTTTCGTAGAACGACGCGTTCTCCGCCGGGTCCCCGGCATCCCTGAAATTGACGAAGTTGACTCCTTTGACGACCCGTCCGCCGATCACGTCAAGACATGGAATTATTCTCTTCTTGCCCATATTTGACCACTCTCACGCTTAAATTTCATTATTGGTTCCTAAAAGTTCAGTGAAGATTCCCAATGCCGGTTCCTTGTCCCGGCGTTTCCATGCAACGCTTCCTTTTAACAAGCAGCTGCTTCAGTTTCCCGTCCGCTTCCGGTCCACAGCTGCACAGGCCGGCCGGTCCGGTTCACTTTGCCGCCCCGATGGCTTCCTTCAGGTCAATATTCCCCGTATATAGCGCCTTTCCGACTATTGACCCTGCAACCCCGATGTTTTTCAGGTCCCTGATGTCCTGAAGGCTTGTGACTCCGCCGGATGCGATCACTTCGATACCGACGGACTTCACCATCTCTTCCATCGCCTTGAGATTCGGGCCTTTGAGCATGCCGTCCCTGGATATGTCCGTATATATTATCACCGTGGCCCCAAGCTCCTCCATCTTCCTGGCAAATTCGACCGCGCTGAACCTGCTGGTCCTGGCCCATCCTTCCGTTGCGACGAAGCCATCTTTTGCGTCGACGGCCACGGCAAACCTGCCGCTGAACATTTCGGCAGCCCTCTTCACCAACATCGGATCATTTACTGCGGAAGTGCCTAGTATGACCCTCTTTACGCCTTTCCCCAGCAGAATCTCCATCGTCTCCGTGGTCCGTATGCCTCCGCCCGTCTGGACGGGTATCCCCACAGCAGCAGCTATCCTGCTTATTACATCCGCATTCTGCGGACTTCCCAGCCTAGCCCCGTCCAGGTCCACCACGTGGAGATACTGCGCCCCGGCCATTTCGAAGCTGCGGGCCATTTCAACCGGATCGTCGGAATATACCGTAACATCGTCGAACCTTCCCTGGGCCAGCCTTACACATTTCCCATCCTTTATATCTATTGCGGGATATATCACCATATCGTCACCACTCCGATCTCAAACAGTAAAAATCATCCGCCACAACTGCCGCGGCGTACATCCGGCGCACACAGCAGGCAGCAGGCTGATCACAGCACTCCCTTGGTCGACATGACGCCTTTTATCCGGTCATCTGTCCGCGTCGCCTCGTCAAGGGCTCTCCCAAAAGCTTTGAATATTGCCTCGCATATGTGGTGGTTGCTGCTGCCGTACGGAACATTGATATGTATGTTCATGCAGGCGTTGGAGGACACCGCCCTGAAAAATTCCTCTATCAGTCCGGTCTCGATATTCCCGACGGATTCGCCGCTGAACTTAACATTGAACACTAGATAAGGCCGCCCGCCAAGGTCCACGTTGACCATCGCCAGCGCTTCGTCCATGGGAACGCTGGCCGAGCCGTACCTCCTTATGGATTCCTTGCTGCCCAGTGCCTGCTTCAGCGCCTGCCCGAAGACGATGCCGATATCCTCCACCGTATGGTGGGCGTCCACATCAAGGTCTCCTTCCGCCCTGATCTCAAGGTCCATCAGACTGTGCTTCGAAAGCAGCGCCAGCATGTGGTCGAAGAAGCCTATTCCCGTTTCCGTCACATACGCTCCGCTGCCATCCACGTCCAGCTTCAGCCTTATATCGGTTTCAGCAGTCTTCCTGCTCAGTTCAGTTTTCCTGGCCATTCAAATACCCCCGTTTTATGTATCTCACAGTTCTGCAGCCTGCAGAACATAGCGGCAAAAATACAATTACAGTATCCTGTCCAGCACTTCGACGACAGTCCTCATTTCCTCGTCTGTGCCGATGGTGATGCGCAGATGGTTGTCGATCTGCGGCTTTTTGAAATACCTTACGAGTATGCGGTTCTCCCTGAGCCTGTGGTAGAGTTCCCCGGCATGTACACGGCTGTGGCTTGCGAAAACGAAATTGGCAGATGAGTCCGGTACGCTGAAACCACGTTTCCTCAGCTCGGCTGTGAACCATTCCCTTGTTTTTATGATCCTGCCGATGACATCCCTGTAATATTCCTCATCCTCCAGCGCGGCAATGCCGGCCGTCAGCGCCAGCCTGTCCATGGTGTATGAGTTGAATGAATTCTTGATGCGTTCGATCGCCCGTATCAGCCCGCTGTCGCCGAAGGCGAGGCCTATCCGCATACCGGCGAGTGCCCGGGATTTTGAAAACGTATGTATCACAAGGAGGTTCGGGTACTCATTTATCAGGCCGACGGCTGACTCCCCGCCGAAATCCACGTATGCTTCATCGACTATGACGACCGCTTCGGGGTTGCCGTCCAGTATGCTGCGTATCGCGGACAACGGCAGCGCCCTGCCGGTCGGCGCATTGGGATTCGCGATCACGACCCCGCCGCTGCTCTTCATCAGTTCAGGCCGTATGTTGAACCCCGGATCCAGTGGAACGGTGGCATAGTCAAGCCCGAACAACTGCGCATACACAGGATAAAACGAATAAGTAATTTCAGGGAACACGATGGTCCTGTCCGGATCGAAAAATGCCATGAACGAGAATGCCAGCACTTCATCGGACCCGTTGCCTGCAAATACCTGGTCCTTTTTCACACCGTACCTTTCAGCGACTGCGCTGATAAACGCATCACAGGTCGGGTCGGGGTAAAGCCTCAGGTTTTCGCCGGCAGCCCGCCTGACCGCATCCAGCACCTTCGGCGACGGTCCGTACGGGTTCTCGTTCGTGTTCAGCTTTATGTAACTCCCGTCCCCGGGCTGCTCGCCGGGAACATAGGGTTCAAGTTTCCTTGCAAGCCTGCTCCAGTATCTTCCCATGCTTTTGCTCCCTTTCACTTATAGGTTCCCGTACTGCCACGATACATCCCCGGTATCCTGCAGTCAGTATACCGCAGGTATCTGCTGGGATTTTCGCACAATATCCTCGTGGGTTTTCTCGTTCCTCATTTCTTAAAATTCATCAGGCATTTTTCTGAAATCATTTTTGAAAGCGCACCCTAATAGCGTTTGCATGCCCGTCCAGCCCTTCATACTCCGCAAATCCTGTCACCGTATCCTTCGCCTTCTCCAGGGCATTTTTCGTATATGATATCACGCTGGATTTCTTTACAAAATCATCCACGCTCAAAGGTGAAAAGAATCTTGCGGTACCTCCGGTCGGCAGCACATGGTTGGGCCCGGCATAGTAATCGCCCAGCGGCTCGGGCGACCAGTTCCCGAGGAAAACGGCCCCGGCGTTCCTGACGTACGCAAGGCGGCTGAACGGATCCTCAACGCACAGTTCCAGGTGTTCGGGCGCGATGCGGTTTACGATATCCATCGCCTCATCCAGGTCGCCGACTATTATGGCAGCGCCGTATGCCGACAGCGAACTGTCCAGGATCTCCTTCCGTGAGAGCCTCCAGTATTGGGCCTCCATCTCCCTGCATACTGCCAGAGCAAGGTCCATCGAGGCCGTAACGAGGACCGCGGCGGAAAGGACGTCGTGCTCAGCCTGCGAAAGCAAGTCTGCAGCGACGAAAGCGGGATTTGCCGTCTCATCGGCAACAACCATGATCTCGCTCGGCCCGGCGAACATATCTATGCCGCAATAGCCGTAAGCAAGCCTCTTAGCCGTGGCCACGTATATATTGCCGGGCCCGGCTATTTTATCGACCTTAGGTACTGTCTCCGTGCCGAAGGCCATCGCTGCGATGGCCTGGGCGCCGCCTATCCTGTAGATATCGGTCACTCCAGCCTCCATCGCTGCAACGAGTGCGGCAGGATCCACGCTGCCGTCGGGGCGCGGAGGCGTTGCCATTATGATCTTCTCCACTCCCGCGACTTTCGCAGGCAGGGCGTTCATAAGCACCGAAGACGTCAGCACCGCCGTGCCCCCCGGGACATAGATCCCCACGGTCCCAAGAGGCCTGATGAGCTGTCCCAGCAGTATTCCGTCTTCCCCGGTGGTGAACCAGGAGTTCATCTTCTGCCTTTCATGGAAAGCCTCGATGTTTGCCCTGCATTTCCTGATTATTTCAAACAGCTTCTGATCTATGGATCCATAGGCCTCTTCGATCTCTCTCCCCGATACCCGCATGGACGAGGCATCCAGGTCCACCCCGTCGAATTCCCGCGTATATTCAAGGACTGCCCTGTCACCGTTTTTCCTGACATTTTCAAGTATCTCAAGCACCTTTCCGACCACATCCTGCCTGCCGACACTTTCCCTGTCCGCAAGCCTTTCGAAAAGGTCCGAATCTTTCCCCTGTCTAAGGTCTATGATTCTCAGCATTGAATTACCCCCTCTCCGGTTTACTGCCGCACCGGGCCAGACCGCATTTCTGCCAGGATACCGGAACCCCCGGCTGAAAAGTCAACTGCGCCTTCCGGTCCCATTACCTGCCTTTTTCGGCTTCGTGTCTGTTCTCAAGCTGCTTCCTCAGCCCTTCGACTATCCTGTTTATCCTTTCGCTCTCCATTTTCGCGCTTACCCTGTTTACGACAAGCCTTGCGCTTATGTCGGCTATGGTATCCAGTACGACCAGCCCGTTTTCCTTCAGTGTCCTGCCGGTTTCCACCAGGTCCACTATAACCTCGGCGAGTCCCACCAGCGGCGCCAGTTCCACAGAACCGCTGAGCTTTATCACTTCGATGGATTCACGCCGTTTGTGTTCGAAGTATTCCCTCGCGATACGCGGATACTTGGTCGCGACCCTTTTGTTGTTGAGGCTGTCGAGCTTCCCTGCCAGTTCCTCAGGGCCCGCCACCACCATTTTGCAGGCGGCGAATCCCAGGTCCAGCACCTCGTACAGGTGCCTGCCCTCTTCAAGCAGCGTGTCCTTGCCGACTATCCCCATGTCTGCCGCTCCGTATTCTACGTATGTGGGGACATCGGCGGGCTTCACCAGGAAAAACCTGATCCTGTTCGATTCGTCGGTGAAAATCAGCTTCCTTGACCCGGCCTTGTACTCCGAACAGTCGATCCCGATCTTCTCCAGCATTTCCACGGCGGCATCGGTAAGTCTCCCTTTGGACATCGCAATCGAAAGGTACCGCATACTGTTCACCTCTTAAGCAACTCGCTGATTTTTACCCTGACCGTCTCACCCGTCTGCACATAATGGATCTCGACATTGTCGTCGTCCAGGATGCTTATGACGCCGCCTATGTTTTTTTCGGCAGCATACCTGACAGCCTCCCGGACGGTCATGTTGGATACGTCCAGTTCAACGGCCAGCCCCTGTTTCCTCAGGACAGAACACAGTTCAAACGCCGCAGTCCGGCCTTCCCTGTGATAATGCACGAATGTGTCCGTGACTGGTTTTTCTGCCGGGATTCTCTGCCTCTGGAGTGCCATCATTACCAAATTAACGCCCAGCGTGAAACCTGTAGCCGGACAGTCCATCCCGAACTCGCCGGCAAGCCTGTCATACCTGCTGCCTGCAAGTATCGGGAAACCCACGCCGTAAGTGAAACCCCTGAATATGACGCCGGTATCATATGTCAGGTCCCTCAGCATCCCAAGGTCTACGGATATGTACTGTGAATGCCCGTAATCGTCAAGTATCTCAAGTATCTGGCTGATATTGTCCAGGGCGGCTTTTGACTTGTCGTTCAGGTTATAGGAACGGGCTTTCTCTATCACGTCGGATGACCCGAAGAACCGCGGCAGATCAAAAATCAGATGTTTCAGGTCGTCACTGATACTTGTGCGTTTCAGGAATTCGCCGAGTCCCACGGTGTCCTTCCTGTAAATAAGCATCCTGATCTGCGATACTTCCTCCTCGGAAAGCCCCGTCTCTTCCATGAGCCCGTTGAAAAATTCCACCTGTCCGATGTCTATCTGGAAATTTTCAAGACCGCTCGTCTTTAGTGCCTGTATGGCTATAGAGATGACTTCCGCATCCGACTCCGGCGTGTTCACTCCGAATATCTCCACGCCTGCCTGCGTGAATTCGTTCTGCTTGCCTCCGCCGTATTCATTGTAACGGTATACGTTGCCTATGTATGAAAATCGAAGCGGGTAAACTGCGTCCCTGAATTTCGTGGCTGTTATCCTTGCGACGGGTACCGTGATGTCAGGCCTCAGTACAAGTATCCTCCCCTGCTGGTCGAAGAACTTGAACATGTTTTCCTGCATAATGCCGCTGCCCTCGGATGCAAACACATCATAGAACTCGATGGCAGGCGGTTCGACCTCCTTGAACCCGTAGCTCCTGAAAAGCGTCCTCAGCCTGTGTTCCAGTTCCCTTTTCTGGTAACAGTCATCGCAAAGGATGTCCTGAACGCCGTCAGGCGTATATATTTTCCATTTGGACAAGCCGGGCACCCCCCTGTACCGCGGTCTGCACTTCCGCAGTGTCCTGGTCCCCTGAAAAGCAAGGGCACAGGGCTGCGGGCAGCCTGACTCCGCGCCATATGCTTCATTGCTTTATCATGCTAAATTGATAAATAAATGAATTGAGAATATTATAAAATATGGAAATCGATTTGTCAATATTTTTTTAGTCGAGGTGCAGTTCGGATGCAATGATGTCGAGATGGTTCCCCGAACATCCGCTTCCGTTCCAGTGGATGCAGTCACTGCAGGAAATGCTTTCCGGATGGTTCATGCTTCCGGCGGAATGCCTGTAGCCCAGGTGTCTGCATGACCTTGCTACCGCAGCAAGGCTTTCTTCACTGTAATCATAGATATCCATATGGTACCTCCGGACAAGATACAGTACCGGAAAACCCGGTACCTTGTTACACTGTATTATTTGCAGATCACCCGGATGATATACCGGAAGTCAGATCCTTACCAGGTTGGCAAACTCTGCCAGCAAGCGTTTCATACCATGGTTTTTGAACTGTATTTCAAGTACCTGGTCGCCCTTGTCGAATATGACATTTGAGATAGTGCCGACGCCGAACTTCTTGTGCACCACACGGTCACCGGCCTTATACTCCGTAACGGCAGCCTTCACCTTTTCCGCGGACGGACCTGCCGTATCCACACCGATGACCGGCCTGAAAGCTCCTGTGCTGCTGAAGCTGCCTGCTCCGCCAAAACTTTCAGTACAGCCGGATCTGTCCGCCCTGCTGAAGCCAAAGCTTCCCACATCAGCGCTGCGGCCTCTGCCGGAGCCATACCCCTGGTCCCACGCAGAACCGTTACGGTCTGCGAAACCGCCGGCGCCATTTTTCCTTCCTCCGTATATCTCGATGAGTTCATCCGGTATGTCGTCCATGAACCTGGAGCACCTGTTGTACGAGGTACTTCCGAAAAGCGTCCTCGCATGGGTGCTGGTGAAATACAGCTTCTCCATGGCCCTTGTTATGCCGACATAGCAGAGCCTTCTCTCCTCCTCCAGGGCAACATCGCTTTCCATGGAGCGCAGGCCCGGGAATACCCCCTCTTCGAAGCCAGGTATGAACACGACGGGGAATTCAAGCCCTTTTGCACTGTGCAGCGTCATCAGCGCCACATAGTCTTTCTCTGTTTCCATGCTGTCTATGTCCATCACCAGCGAAACGTTGGCCAGGTATGCTTCAAGCCCTTTTTCCTCGCTGCGGGATTCAAATTCCATGGCGCCTGATATGAGTTCCCTTATGTTCTCGATGCGGCTCTTCGCTTCTTCGGTATCCTCCGCCTGCAGTTCGTCCAGGATGCCTGATTTGTTTATAACGACATCGATGAGTTCAGCAACGCTGATGCTTTCCGACATAGCCTTAAAGCCTGCGATCATGTCTGCGAATCCTACAAGCTTGTCAGCCGCACGTTTCAGTTCAGGTATCTCCGATGCGGACGAGACTATGGCGAATATGCTGCAGCTCCTCTCAGCCGCAAGTTCTTCGGCAGTGCTCAGCGTCGTATTCCCGATACCTCTTTTGGGCACGTTTATTATCCTCTTGAGTGCGACATCGTCCGATGGGTTCTGTATGAGCCTCAGGTACGCGATGATATCCTTGATTTCCTTCCTGTCGTAGAACTTGAGCCCGCCGAACACCCGGTAGGGTATCCCCGCCCTCATGAATGCCTCTTCAAGCGCACGGGACTGTGCGTTTACCCTGTACAGCAGCGCGAAGTCGCTGTATTTCCTGTTCTCTTCCCGTACCAATCTTTCTATCTCGCGCGTTATGAAATCAGCCTCTTCCCTCTCGTCACCGGCTTCGTAATACCGGATCTTCTCGCCTTTCTCATTCGTGGTCCAGAGTTTCTTGCTCTTCCTGCCGTGGTTCTGCTTTATCACGTTGTTGGCAGCCTCGAGTATCGTGCCGGTGGAGCGGTAATTCTGCTCCAGCTTGATTACCTTCGTATCGCTGAAGTCCTTTTCGAATTCCAGTATATTCCGGATATCCGCCCCCCTGAAGCTGTAAATGGACTGGTCGTCATCGCCCACGACGCAAAGGTTCCTGAAGTTTCCCGAAAGCAGGTTTACCAGCATATACTGGGCATAATTCGTATCCTGGTACTCATCCACCAGTATGTATCTGAACTTCATCCGGTATTCTTCCATAACGTCCGGGTTGTCCACGAACAGCCTGATCGTGAGCATTATAATGTCATCGAAGTCGAGCGCATTATTGCTTTTGAGCTTTTTCTGGTAAAGTTCGTATATGGCGGCTATTTTGCTCAGCCGGTAATCGGAGCCCGCAACTTTTGCATAATCCTGCGGTTCCCTCAGTTCATCCTTTGCCCTGCTTATCTTCGAAAGCACTTCCTTCACCGGAAAGTTGCTCTCGTTGAGCTTCAGTTCCTTTATGCAGTCCTTTGCAAGCGTCTGCTGGTCTGTTGTATCAAATATGACGAAGTTCCTGTTATATCCGAGCCTGTCGATGTGTCTCCTCAGGATCCTGACGCACGCAGCGTGGAAAGTACCGACCCATATTCCCTCTATGGCTTCGCCAAGCATGTTTTCAAGCCTTTCTTTCATTTCCCTGGCGGCCTTGTTGGTGAAAGTGATGGCCAGTATCGACGCCGGATGGACAGGATTGTCCCTCATGATGACATGGAGCCTCTCCTGCTCCTCAGGGGTGACAGCAGCGCCCGAAGCAGCTTTGCGCATCAGTACGAGATCCGCCTCGGTCAGGCTCGAAGGGACACGCTCTGAATGGTAGGCGTTTCCGTACTTTATCATATATGCTATCCTGTTCACAAGAACCGATGTCTTGCCCGATCCGGCTCCCGCAAGCACCAGCAGGGGCCCCTTTACCTGGAAGACAGCCTGCCTCTGCTGCGGATTGAGTCTTCCGTATTCTTTCTCCAGCAGTTCTTTCCTTAAATTTATAAACTCCTGCCTGTTAGCATCCGTAATCATCAGATCAGCACCCTGTCTATATTCTTATCTGGATTCATGTCTCAATCTGCGGCATAGCTTACCGCATCTCCCATTATAACCAACGACGTGCCGCGGCGCAACACGAAAACAAACATTTGTTCGAATCCCTTATTATTCCTGTATCTGACCCGATGCCGCTTCCGGAAATATTGACCGGCATCCCGGGACTGCAGCCGATGATCCGGGCCACGCACACCAACGGACGTATTGCACCGACAGGAATATTAAAAAGAGACAACCCCTGCCTGCGGGCATTGTCTCCTTTATAAGATCCGTTTCTATGTTTCGGTTCATGCGATCCGGTCTGTGTGCCCGGTTCATGCGTTCCCTGCTGCGGGTGTCTGCTCCGGCCGGAACGCACCAGGTCTTATCACCAGCCGAAGTCGAAGGTGTAACCGAATGAATCGAGCAGTTCCATGATGAAACCGAAGTTGAGAATAAAGATAACTACGATGGCTATGAACTTGATAAGGCCGAGTATGAACGCCGCCCTTGCATAGTTTTTGGTATTCCTGTTGAATGAATTTGTAAAACTCCAGACAAGCAACATGATGAAACCCACGACAGGAATCGATTGCAGGAGCAGCATGCCGAAAAATTTCCAGAAAGACAGCGGCTCTATCCTTTCTACGATTATGGACTCTTTGGGTACATTATTCTGTGCAGCGGGCAGTTTCTGAGCCTCGGGCCGGGATGAAGGCTGCTGTACGGGCTCAGACAACGGCTGCGCTATTGCTGCCTCGTTCGTCTGTTTTCCCGGTCCGGTCTGTGCTTCGGGCTGTACAGCTTCTGCCTGGGGCACGCCGGACGGTGCCGTCTGCTGATCCGACGCCTGAGCAGTATCTGGACCTGCTTTCTCAGCGCTGCTCACCGCTTCCGCTTCAGCAACATCCGCGGCGGCTGCTGCTGTTTCCTCCTGCGCAGTGCTTGCGGTCCCTGCAGCTTCGGCTTTCGTGCCGCAGTTCACGCAAAACTTCGCATCTTCGGGCAACTGTTTTCCACAATTCTCACAAAACATACCGTGTCACCTCCATAATTCATATGGATATCAAGTCCCGCTCAAGCGCGGTTCCTAATTCAGGAATATTATATAATATTTTTACAGGCTTATCAACGCAGCAGGCCGCATGCCGGCTGTTCCGGGGCAGACAGCTGCAGATCGCCGTTAATGATCATTTGCGGCGGGTATATATTTACATGATAAGCAATAACCAATGCTGTTCCGGGATAAAAACAGAAAGAAGGCAGTGGTACGATGACATATGTGCTTACTTTTGCTGAAGGGATACTGAC
>JAKOPX010000370.1 GCA_029778665.1 Bacillota bacterium
CGTCAAAAGGTGAAATTGAATACTCGCCGTGTCATGAGCATTCTGCAGTAGGGCCGATGGCCGGGGTAGTCTCACCTAGGATGCCTGTGTTTATCATTGAGAACAGGACTCACGGAAACAGGTCATATTGTACGCTAAACGAAGGCTTAGGAAAAGTCCTCCGGTACGGAGCTTACGGTGAAGAAGTCCTGGAACGGCTGACATGGATGGAGAAAGGCCTCGCCCCGATCTTGAGAAATGCGATTGAGGCCTCAGGCGGTATAGACCTTAAGTCAATGATAGCCCAGGCACTGCACATGGGTGATGAGGTGCACAACCGGAACAGGGCAGGGACATCACTCTTTGTGCGAGCCATAGTCCCTCACCTTGTGGGGCTTGATTTTCCGCAGGCAGATATCATAAGGTGCCTGGAATTCATCAACTCCAATGACCACTTCTTCCTTAACCTTTCCATGCCTGCAGTCAAGGCAATGCTTGAAGCAGCTCACGGCATCGAGAAGAGTTCTGTCGTGACGATAATGGCGAGAAACGGTACTGAGTTCGGAATCAAAGTCAGCGGACTGGGAAATCAGTGGTTTACCGGGCCTGCACAGGTAGTAAAAGGCCTATACTTCCCCGGATATAGTGAAGATGACGCAAATCCCGATATTGGGGACTCTGCTATAACCGAAACTGCAGGTGTCGGCGGATTTGCTATGGCAGCTGCAATCCCCATTGTTCAATTCGTAGGCGGTACGCCTGATGATGCTGTCAGGTTCTCTGAGAAGATGTATAGTATAACAATCTCAGAAAGCAGGTACTTCACCATACCTATTTTGAACTTCAGAGGCACACCGACAAGCATAGACATCAGAAAAGTAGTGGAAACAGGTATATTGCCACAGATCAATACCGGGATTGCCCATAAAGATCCCGGAGTCGGGCAAGTGGGAGCGGGACTGGTAAACCCACCTTGGGAGTGTTTTGAAAAGGCGATTATCGCCTTTGGCAAAAAGTACGC
>JAKOPX010000053.1 GCA_029778665.1 Bacillota bacterium
ACGGCCTCAAAAAGCGGCGGGCTTTACAAAGCTACATTCACCTATACCTATACGATACCGTCCTATACCGGGTCACCGCGCGTCATCGATCTCGGGGCGCCGGTATACACGATGAACTACAACGGCACAGTCAAATCGGTCACAGCACCGGGGAAAGTGGGCGTAATAATGCAGGGAGCCCCGTTCTATGCTGAAGTCAAAAACGAGGACATCGACACGTTTGAAACGCCCAACTCGTCCAACGGCGCTGCATATGAGCTCCGCAAGGGAATGGTGGATTATCTGACCGGCATGACAGGCGACTATGCACGCCTGGCTTCCGGCCTTTGGGTCAGAAAAACCAGCATATCCACGTATACTTCAAAAACAGCACTGAGCCCGAAGATCACTTCAGCCGTATACAAGACAGGAGAGAAATGGGACACGCTGAAGCTGACATACCAGTCATCGCTTGCAGCCACTGCTTCATTTGACGGTTCGAAGCTGAAAGTGAACATATCCGCCGCGGCTTCAGGCGTTATCCCGTCCCTGCCGTCGGGTGCGCCCTTCTCAACGGCGACGTTCACAAAGAACGGCCACATCGGCCAGTATGTGCTTACATTGAAACCAGGAGCTAAAATAGAAGGGTATTATATCGAGAAAGTGTCGGACGGCATCATCATCCACATAAAACGGCCCGTAAAGGCGTCATCGGGAGACAGGCCGCTTGAAGGCATCACCATCATGCTGGATCCGGGCCACGGAGGCAGCGACACGGGTGCCACCGGTCCCCTGGGAACGGAATACCCCGAGAAGAAGATCAACCTTGAAAACGCGCTGCTTCTGAAGGAAGAGCTTGAGAAGCGCGGAGCGAAAGTCCTCATGACCAGGACGACGGACGTATATGTCTCGCTCTCCGACAGGCTGACGGCTTCAAGGAACGCAAAACCTGACATGTTCCTTTCGATACACGCCAACAGCATGGCAGAAAACGTTGATATTTCACAGATAGAAGGATTTTCGGCACATTACAAGGAAGCCATCGCCAAATCCCTGTCGCAGGCACTCTGCAATGCAGCCGCTGCAGCCGGCCGCAAAAACAGGGGCATCAAGTGGGCTAATTTCTACGTCGTGCGCGGCACATGGGCACCGTCCATGCTGATAGAAGTGGGCTTCGTGCCAAACCCGAAAGAGTTCGAAATACTGACCAATGAAGTTGAGCAGAAATACCTTGCCACGAAACTGGCCGACGCAATCGTGGAGTACTTCTCCGGCAAGCGCTGAGAGCCCAGCCAGATCGCCGGCCCTGTATCCGCAAGCCGGAACAGCTTCTGACTGCAGGACCGGAAGGAATCAGGAAACTGTCCTGAAAACAGAAAGGCGCCTGTCCCTGGAAAGGGGCAGGCGTTTTAATGTCCGGAAGACAGGTGTTTTCTCCAGGAAAGTGCCCTTTCTTCGCATATATAAGATGAGTTCACGTATTTGAGACCAGATCTTCAATCATCCATCACTTAATTGAAAAAATTGGCACAAAGTATTGACTTGTTGTTCTAAATGCTATATAGTTAATTACACAAGTAATTAACCACTTAACCAGCGAACGGGAGGTGGCAGATTGAAGCTGGACTTCAGCAATGAAAAATCGATATACCTGCAAATCGCTGAAAGCATCGAGGACGACATCATAAGAGGAGTTATCGAAGAAGAGACCCAGGTACCGTCCACTAACCAGATGGCTGTAATATACAAGATCAACCCCGCCACAGCAGGCAAAGGCATCAGCCTGCTCGTCGACAAAGGCATCCTGTATAAAAGGAGAGGAATAGGGATGTTCGTTGCCGCAGGCGCCAGGAAAAAGATCCTGGAGGAACGGAAAAGCAGCTTCTACAGCAACTACATCCTCACGCTGCTGGAAGAAGCAAGGAAACTCGGGATCGGAACCGACGAGATAATCGACATGATACGGAAAGGAGAGATTTCGCATGAATGACCGGAATGGGAATATATTGATCGAAACCAGTTCGCTGACCAAGCGCTACGGTAAAATAACCGCTCTGAAAAATTTCTCCGTGACACTTGAGGGCAACAAGATCTATGGATTGCTCGGCCGCAACGGCGCGGGCAAAACAACGCTGCTGGACATAATCACCTCAAGGAGATTCGCAGACAGTGGAAATGTCAGGCTTTTCGGGCAGGACGCAAGGGATAACCAGCAGGTACTGCCCCTTGTCTGCTATATACCGGAAAAAAACTATTTCATACCTACCATGAGAGTATCTGAAATACTGGATGCATCTGCACTGTTCTTCGACAACTTCGACATGGAGTACGCAGACCTGCTTTGTACGAAATTCAAACTTGACAAAAGAAAAAATATAAGGCACTCTCCAGGGGGTTCGAGTCGATACTCCGCATCGTCATTGGCCTTGCCTCGAGGGCCCCGCTGACCATATTCGACGAACCTGTCCTTGGTCTTGATGCAGCAGTCAGGGATCTTTTCTACAGGGAACTGCTCGAGGACTATTCTAACAACCCGCGGACTTTCATTATTTCCACTCACCTGATAGAAGAATCGGCAGACGTCTTCGAAGAGGTCCTGATAATCAAGGAAGGGGAACTCATATGCCGGCACGGTGTCACTGAACTTAAGGAAATGGCCTTTTACATTTCAGGCAGGCCGGGGGATGTGGATGCGGCGGCCGGCGGTCTCAACGTGATCCACAGCGAGATGGTCGGAAACGTCAAGGTATCCGCAGTTTTCGGTACGACAGCCGATGTGGCAAAAGAAAGGTCCAGGTATTATAACGTGGATGTTTCGCCGGTACCAGTGCAAAAGCTGTTCATCTTTCTTACCGGCAACGGCAGCGAATTTTGCGAAAGCAACAGGGAGGGATTACAATGAACAGGATCTCGAAATGTTTTCGCTTCCGGCTCAGGAACGCGATGAAAAGCACACTGGGGTTCGTGCTGATATACACGGCGGCATGTTATGTCCTCATCCCCGCGTTATTGCATGGCGCCTTCGGAAGAGACAAAACGACCAGCGGGACATACAACTCGGCTTTTTTCATCGGAGCCGCCCTGTTTGCGTTCGCATATGTCATATCCGATTACAGGGCCACCTTCAACTACCTCTTGATAAACGGCAATACGAGAAAAACCATATTTATCTCAAACATGGCGGAAAACACCGTCCTGTCGGTTATCCTTGCAGTATTGACGTACCTGTCTGCCTTTGCCGACGAGTTTGTCACTAAAAACATCCTTGGCGGCACCAAGGAAACTGTACGGATCCTCCAGTTCATCTACCCGGATACACCTCGGGCGCTGGCATTGCCCTATGCGGTCGCGTTTTTCCTGCTGCTGACTTCATTCTCGATGCTGTACGGGTCCCTTGCTTACAAGTTCGGCAAGTTTTTCACGACGGCCTTCTGGGTCAGCTTCGGCGTCGTAATCGCGGGATTGCCGGTATCAAGCAATCATTCCGGGATAACGATAGCATCCATTATCAGTTATTACATGTGGCTGGATCATCCGCAGGGCATACTGCTGGCTCCCGTGAATTTCATACTGACCGCCCTTGTATTCACTGCCGCCGCTTACCTGGCAGTACGGCGCCAGCCGCAGACCGCGCCTGTACAATGACCACACGGGCTGCATGCTTCCGGAATGAACTTCAGGTGTCACTGCACGGTACGTTATCGTATGCTTTATTGCATGCGGGTCCTGTGCAGTGCCTCCACTGTTTTCAGGCAGAACGATATCGCGGCATCGATCGCAGCTTTTTCCGTGGCCTCGTCCGAAAAGGGCGTGGATCCTCCGATAACCGCCAGGACCGCGCCCGTAAGCACAGGCCTGCCCCCTTCTTTGATAAACTGGTGGCTGTAGATCTGTCCAAGCGTGAACAATATACTGGTCTCCATCTCTGAGGCCAGTACTCCGCTATCTTTCAGGATCTGCATGTATTCCTCGTTCTCACGGCGCTTCGGACCCACAAGCATCTCTCTTGCATACAGCGAATCCTTCGAATGTACGACCCCGAAGAATACTTCATACGGAAGGACATTATCCTGTCCCCCGGCCGCCTTCACGATATCCGCCCAGGCGTCATGCGCTGCGACCAGGAACTCCAGTGAAGGAACCGCAGGCATTTCTGCAGGAAGATACCTGCCTGAAGCCGATTCATCCTTCACGCTGCCCGTCGGCACAACGACGGAACCCGCCGGTACCCGCTCCGGCTGCATCGATCCCGAAGTTCCGATCCTGATCAGGTTCCGGGCCCCGAGGTTTATCAGTTCATTTATGATTATATCGGCGCTTGGCGCACCCATGCCGGTGGATAACACGGCCATGTCGACATCCCCTGCCCCGGTTCCCATCCTGCCCAGATATAGGTTATGGTTCCTGGGATGCTTTTTCACGGTGACATCCTTCCACATCGATGCGATCTTCTCAGCCCGTCCATCGGAACCCGGCAGCAGGACATACCTCCCGTATCCGTTGTTTCCTTCGAAGTCTCCTCTTTCAGCATTGATATGGAATGGTACGAACCCCTCCATACGATCCTCCGTCCTTTCTTTCAGCAAGATACCGGTCATCCGGACGTTCCCGGAAATGTCCACAGGCCTCACGTCACATAGCCGTCGCAGCGCGCATTCCGCCGTCACAGGACATCCCGCGAATAAACGAAAATATCGTTTCGCCTGGTCCAGCCCATTGCATTCCAGAACGCATTGCCCGGCTCATTGTCAGGAAATACGAAAATGTGGCATTTATCGATCCCTGCGGCCTTAAGCTGTTCAAGGTTCTTCCGCACCAGCATGGCGCCTATCCCTCTTCCCCTGTATTCGGGCATTACCGCTGTATGGTAGATGTAGCCTCTCCTGCCGTCATGGCCGCACAGCGAAGTGGCAACGATCCTGTTGCCGTCCTTGTAGCACCAGCTCATGCCGGGATTCCTCAGAAGGAACCTGAGTATGCCGCTTTCCGAATCGGCGTTGCTGACACCGACCCCGGGCGTATTTTTCCATAGTTTGACCACTTCTGCGTAGTCATCGGGGTGGAGTTCCCTCATACCCGTATCTATATCCAACTGGACCCAGTAGAAGCATTTGCCGTCCGCGATTTTTTCCAGGACGCCTCCGTTGTTCTCTATGACGCGCCTGGAGCCGGTATTGTTTTCATAGCATATTATGAGCGCACGTGGGATGTTTGCTTCGGCCGCCTTTTTGAGAACTTCCCTGAGAAGTATAGTCCCATAGCCTTTCCGCCTTTCGGAAGGCCGTATGCAGTAACCGATATGCCCTCCTTCGCTCCTGAGTTTATCGGTAAGGTATTTTCTGAGCTTGGCCATCCCGACGGGGCGTCCGTCCACAAAAAGCCAGTATACCGTCTGCGGGACAAAGCCGGGCATCAGTCCTATCCCGCGGGACACATCGTTCCACCGGCAGAGCAGAGCCTTGAATTCTTCGGGTCCCGTATTGTACGCAGTATTATGGAAGCCGTTCTCACCAGGGCCGATCTCATGCAGCATTTCAAGCACA
>JAKOPX010000371.1 GCA_029778665.1 Bacillota bacterium
CCAAGAACCTTTTCGAATGTCTTAAGCGCATCCTCGATCGGTTTCGGTTCCGTAAGGTCGACGCCGGCCTTTTTCAGAAGCTCCAGCGGGTAGTCCGAACCGCCGCTCTTCAGGAACTCCAGGTAGCGGTCGATGGCCGGCACTCCCTCGCCAAGTATCTGCCCCGAGAGCGCAACTGCCGCTGAGATTCCCGTGGCGTACTTGTATACGTAGAAGCTCCTGTAAAAGTGGGGTATGCGCGCCCATTCCATGTCGATGTCTTCGTCTATGACAACCTCGCTGCCGAAGTATTTCTCGTTCAGCCCGCGGTAGATTTTGCAGAACTCGTCGGCGTTGAGCGCCTCGCCTTTCTCTGCCATCTCGTGGGTGATCTTTTCGAACTCGGCGAACATCGTCTGCCTGAACAGCGTCCCGCGGAATTCCTCCAGCCAGTGGTTCAGCAGGTAAGCCCGCTCCTTTTTGTCCGTGGTCACGGACAGCAGGTAGTCCATCAGCAGGGATTCGTTCACCGTCGAGGCCACTTCCGCCACGAAGATCTTGTAATCAGAGTAAACGTACGGCTGTGTTTTGTTGGTATAGTACGAATGCATGGCGTGCCCCATTTCATGGGCTATGGTGAAAACGTCGTTTATGGTGCCCTGGTAATTCAGCAATACATAGGGGTGAGTCAGGTATGTCCCCCATGAATAGGCGCCGCTGGTCTTGCCCTGGTTCTCGTAGACGTCTATCCATCCTGAGCTGAAGGCTTTTTCCAGGTCCTCCACGTAGCAGCTGCCCAGTGCCGCAAGCCCGTTTTTGACAGTTTCGAGCGCTTCTTCATAGCTGATATGCCTTGTCGGCTGTTCGACGATGGGCACATAGAGGTCGTACATGTGCAGTTCATCCAGTTTAAGGGCTTTCCTGCGCAGCCGCACGTACCGGTGGAGAAGCGGCAGGTGCCTGTTCACGGTATCGATAAGGTTGTCATATACGTCAACAGGCACATTGTCCCTGTCCAGCGCTGCGTGAAGGCTCGATTCGTACTTCCTGACGTTTGCATAGAATTTGTCCCTCTTGATGTTGCTGTTGAGGGATGCCGCCAGCGTATTCCTCATTGCCTTATATGACCTGTACAGCGTATGGAAAGCGTCCTTCCTTACCCGTCTGTCCTTCGATTCGAGGAATTTTATATGCCTGCCTTTCGTTACCTCGACCTCTTCGCCGTTCTCGTCCTTTATGGTGCCGAACCTGATGTCGGCGTCGTTGAACATGGAGAATATCTCTGAAGGCGAGTCCATTACTTCATCCGCCAGGGCCAGCAGTTCCTCTTCCCTGTCGGAAAGCACATGCTTTTTCTGCCTCAGTATGTCATGGAAAAAGTGCCTGTATACCGAGAGCCCTTCCATTTCGTCAATGGCCTTTTTCAGCAGTTCCTCGTCTATCGCCGTTATCTCGGGTACTATAAAGGATACCGCCGCGTTTACCTCGGTCAGAAGCGTCACTGCCCTGTCGGTCAGCGCCTGGTATTTCGGTTCCGCGTTGTTCTCATCGCGCCTCATCCTGGCATAAGCGAAAATCTTTTCGGCCAGGGCGAACAGATCATCCCTGAGTTTCAGGCATTCGAGCAGGACCTCAGTGCTGCCGGCCAGCCTGCCCCTGTAGGAAGCGATCTCCTTCGAAAGCTGCTGTACTTTCCTGAAATCCGCTTCCCATTCGTCCTCGTCCGAATATATATCTTCAAGCCTCCATTTA
>JAKOPX010000372.1 GCA_029778665.1 Bacillota bacterium
CGGAGATTCCGGCAAAGTAGGGGGAGGCACAAACCCGCCAGGTGTCGGAGACCCCGAAGTAAATCCGTGGAAGAAGGAAACCTGGAACCTCACTATGCAGGGCAAAATCCTGCGGGAGGACCCGGCTAAAGCAACACGGATGAAAGCAGAGGCGGGAGTAAAATAATTACAATAATAAAGAAAGGTGATGAAATATGTCAGCAACAAAAACCATAATCAGTGACGTTATCGTCCCTGAAGTTTTTAACCCGTACGTAATTGAGCGTACTGCTGAACTCTCCGCTTTTTACCAAAGTGGAATAATTGCTAGGAACCCTGAACTGGACAGACTGGCCAGTTCCGGCGGAAAGCTCATCAATATGCCTTTCTGGGAAGACCTTGAAGGTGATGATGAAGTATTAAGTGATACTACAGCATTGACTGTAGATAAGATTACAGCGAAACAAGACGTCGCTGCACTTCTTACTAGAGGTAAAGCTTGGAGTGTAAATGACTTGGCAAAAGCATTATCCGGTGACGATCCGCTGGCCGCAATAGGTGATTTGGTTGCGGAGTATTGGGCAAGGAGATTCCAGGCCATCCTGATTAAAACTCTGGACGGCATCTTTGGAAATGCCGCAACTAAAATGAATGACAATAAGCATGATATTTCCAATGGATCTGGAGGTGCAGCTGTAATTGATGCTAAGACCGCAGTTGATGCAATCTACAAGCTGGGCGATAATGCCGATAAGCTGACCGGCTTTGCTATGCACAGCGCTACGGTAGCAAAGCTGACGAAGGATGACCTGATTGAAAATATTCCTCCGTCTGAAGGGAAGTCTGCAATCAGGACCTTCCTCGGTAAGCCTGTTGTAGTGGATGACAGCCTGCCGGTATCCAACGGAGTATACACAACCTATATCTTCGGCGCTGGCGCATTTGGATGGGGCGAAGGCGGAGCTCCTGTACCGGTAGAGACCGCAAGGGACGCTCTTGCCGGCGACGATATTCTCATTCACAGAAGGCACTTCATCCTGCACCCGAGGGGAGTGGCTTTCAAAAACAATGTTGTGACTGGGGCTACTCCGAGCAACACCGAACTTGCCAATCCCCAGAACTGGGAGCGTGTATATGAGCCTAAGAATGTCAGGATAGTGCAGTTCAAACACCGCCTTGCTGCGGTATCTCAG
>JAKOPX010000373.1 GCA_029778665.1 Bacillota bacterium
AACTAAGGAACCGAAAAGGGGTGACAATATGCCGAGGTTTTTGGGAAGAAATGCTCTTTACGAGGTTACACGCGACCTAACACTTGCAGCCCAAGGCTACATAAAGGCAGATACCGTGATAAAGGGAGGGCTTGTGGTAAACGTCTTTACGAAGGAGATATTGCCTGCAGATGTAGCCATATACAAAGGGCGCATCGTCCTCGTCGGGAAAGTGGATCACACGATCGGCCCAAACACGAAAATTATAGACGCTTCTGGATTTTATTTGACGCCGGGACTTCTTGACGGCCATATGCATGTAGAATCCAGCATGGTCACGGTGACGCAGTTTGCCAGGGCAGCCCTTCCTTGCGGCACTACCACCATCTTCATGGATCCCCACGAGATAGCAAACGTCTTGGGATTAAAGGGGGTCAAGCTGATGGTGGACGAGGGCAAAAATTTGCCGCTAAAGGTGTTTGCCACCATGCCGTCGTGCGTGCCATCGGCACCGGGATTTGAGGATGCCGGAGCTGTCATCACGCCAAGGGAGATAGCCGAGGCCATGAAGTGGGACGAGATAATAGGCTTGGGTGAGATGATGAACTTTCCCGGCGTGTTAGCAGGTGACGAAAATGTGCACGAGATGCTTAAAATAACGATGCAGTCAGGAAAGGTCGTAACCGGACATTACTCCATACCTGAAACGGAGGTAGGCTTACAGGCTTACGCGGCCTCAGGCGTGGCATCTTGCCATGAAGGGACAAGGAAAGAAGATGCCTTGGCCAGGATGCGCTTGGGCATGTACAGCAAGATGCGAGAGGGATCGGCCTGGCAGGACATAAAGGCCACCATCAAGAGTTTGACCGAGACCTTCGTAGACGACAGAAGGGCATTGCTCGTCACAGACGACACTCACCCTCACACCATACTGACGCTTGGCCACATGAACCACGTAGTAAAAAGGGCCATCGAAGAGGGCATGAACCCCATAAGCGCCATACAGATGGCTACTGTAAACACCGCCGAGTGCTTCAGGGTAAGCCACGAAATAGGAGCAATAGCTCCTGGAAGATGCGCCGATATTCTTTTCCTTAGGGACTTAGCCGATTTTAACCCTGAGATAGTCATGACGGACGGAGAGATCGTTGCCCGGGAGGGCAAGTTGACGACGGAACTAAAAGCTTTAAACTATCCCGATTGGGCCTTAAACTCAGTGCGGATAAAACGCGAGCTTTCCGCAAGCGACTTCGAGGTCAAATACGGTGGGCCCGAAAAGGAAGTAACTATCAGGGTAATCCAAGTGGTCGAGGCAAGGGTAAATACCTTTCACAGTACTGCAAAGCTTAAAGTCCACGAGCAAAGGATAGAAGCCGATCTTTCGCAAGACCTGGCAAAGGTCGCCGTTGTAGAGCGTCACGGTGGACCCGGCAACATGGGGATTGGCTTTGTCGGCGGATTTGGCCTGAAGCGGGGGGCAGTGGCTTCCACCGTGGCACACGACAGCCATAACCTTTTGATCGTGGGCACCAACGACGCCGACATGGCCTTTGCGGGAAACGTCCTACACAAGTGCGGCGGCGGCATGGTCGCCGTATGCGACGGCAAGGTGCTGGCCTTGGTCGAGCTTCCCATAGCAGGCTTGATGTCAGACAAACCCGTGGAAGAGGTGGACGCCCATGTCAAGGCCTTGGACGAGGCATGGCGCAAGCTAGGATGCACCATGGAGTCACCCTTCATGACCATGGCTCTGCTTTCGCTTCCCGTAATTCCTGAGCTTCGAATAACCAACAGGGGATTGGTCGATACCTTGAACTTCAAGTTCGTAGAACTGATCGTCTAGTCAATAAGTCGCGGCGAAGGCTTAACTTATATTTTAGCCCTCGCCGCGCGTAAATTATAGTTTAGTATTTTACTATATCTCAATCCACTGGCCAATGCCTTTGTCTAAGGCCTTTTCGTAGGCCAATTGGGCTGTCATCACGTCGTGACTTGCGATGCCCATGAGTACGGCGCCACGACGGCCTTTTCTTACGGGACTTTTCAAGCCTGCACAAAGCTCGCCCATGTCCGCGTAGATTTTATCTTTTGTCGGATAGCCGTCCTGGAAGTAAACTCCCTGCTTTTGTGTCCAAAGGTATTGGCCGGAATCGTCGCACACAAATACGTCTGCCTCAGCCATTACGGGAGCGCAAAAGGACGAGTCGTAGTCCACAGCAATGGCAAGCACGTCTTCCTTGAGACATTCGGCGCGAACGTACCTCTTTGGGTCTTCGACGATTGGCGTACAGGTAACGACCACGTCGGCATCCACAACTGTTTCTTTGGGGCTATCGCAGGCGACGAATTGGCATCGCTTAAACAATGAGGACATGTCCCTGACGTAACGTTCCATTTGAGAGGGCAGTACATCATACACCCTGACCTGTCGCATTTCTTTAAATACTTCCATCAAAGCCATGAGGTTCATCCTTCCCTGCACGCCTAGGCCTATCACTGCGATCACCTTTGAGTCGGGGTCGCCCAGGTATTTGGCACACACGGCAGAGGCAGCCCCTGTGCGATAGGCTGTTATCCAAGACGCGTCCATTATGGTCTTTACCAGCCCCGTATCGCTTTCGTTCAAGCACCTGATGCCGCTTATATAGGGAAGCCCCTTCTCTTGGTTGGACGGATAGCCTGCTACCCACGTGATGCCTGAAGCATCAACCTCCCCTCCTATGTAGCAGGGCATGGCATGGATAAAACAATCCTTTCTGGGATGTATGCCTATCTTCGCAGGCATGCTCACCTTGCCTTCCCCCTTTAGCCTAAACCCGCGCTCCACGGCTTCTATGACGTCGGCCATCTTTATGTTCAGCTCCTCAAGGGAGCTCCTGGAAAGCAGCAAAGACCTCATGTCAATCTCCTCCCATTATATTGTTTTGGACAGGTAATCTAAAAAGCCATTGACTGAAGAAAGGATGTTGCCCATTTCGCGAACCTTGATATCCTCGGGCAAATGCGAGAAATCGCTCAAAAGAGGATCCCGTTCAATCAAATAATACGCTACGTCCTCCGGGTCGACGGA
>JAKOPX010000054.1 GCA_029778665.1 Bacillota bacterium
CTGCCCATGACATTTGCCGATGAAGCCGATTACGACATGATCAAAGACGGTGACGTGCTTGTCCTCGAAAACGCCAGGGAGCAGATTATGGCCGGAGACGAGCTCACATTGGTGAATAAGACTTCCGGTATTGAAATAAAGGTGAAAATCGCATTATCCGACAGGCAGAAAGAAATCATGCTTGCAGGAGGATTGCTGAACTATACGAAGAAGCAGGGACAGCAGTAAAGGGCCCGGAAAAACGGTAACAGCAGCAGTATGCAGCAGCATTCACGGCAGCACGGCAGAAAAATATGCTGGACTGATCAGACGGAACATATGCAATACGGATGAAACATAAGGGATGACATGCTGCGGACGCAGCGGGATCAGGGAGTGAAAGTTGCGATGGTTGAATTCGGTGATACCGGTCAGCATTCCAGTTCCCTGCACAGCAGAGTTTACAACCAGATCAGGAACGATATCCTCAATGGCGTCTACGAACCCGGAGAGAGCCTGGTCGAAACAAAGCTGTCGGAAGAACTCGGCGTCAGCCGGACTCCGGTACGTGAAGCGCTCAGACAGCTGGAACTGGAAGGGCTGGTACAGTCCGTCCCCAACAAGGGCGTCACTGTCAGGGGCATTTCACAGCAGGACATAGAGGATATCTATACTATCAGGATGATGATAGAAGGGCTTGCGGCAAGGTGGGCCGCTGAAAAGATCACACCTGAGGAAATGGAGGAGCTGAAAGAAGCAGTGGAACTGGAGGAGTTCTATACTGCGAAGTGCAACTACGGCAGCCTCCTGCAGTTCGACACCAGGTTCCATGACATAATATTCAAGGCCAGCAAAAGCAAGCCCCTGATGCATACGCTCAGCACGTTCCACAGTTACGTCCAGAAAGCCAGAAAGGTATCGATGAGCAGCCCGGAGAGGGCAGCGGCGGCGCTGGAGGAACACAAGGCGATAATGCAGGCAATCATCGACAGGGATGCCGACAGGGCGGAAAAGTTGATGACGGAACATGTGAGGAATGCGAGCCTCAATCTGTTGAAGCATGAATACAAAAACGAAAACACCCCGGATTGACCGGGGTGTTTTTTGCGATGCATTTTTCTTAACGCTCATGCCCTCGCGGGTTCGGATCCCTTTTGACCCAAAAACAGAAACACCTTGGAATGACCAAGGTGTTTTACTGGTGACCCATAGGGGATTCGACCGCCCAGCTTCGCTGTGCTGACCGCACGGCTGTTAAGCTCCCCGGTAAGCCGTGCGCATTCGCTGAAAAATGCGTTGCATTTTTCTTAACGCTCATGCCCTCACGGGTTCGAATCCCCTGTGACCCAAAACAAAAACACCCTGGTCTTACCAAGGTGTTTTTCTGGTGACCCATAGGGGATTCGAACCCCTGTTACCGCCGTGAGAGGGCGGCGTCTTAACCGCTTGACCAATGGGCCGTTTATCTGTTTATCACGTGCGCAAGTGATATTATAACATGACATGCCTCCAATTACAATAGGAAAATAAAATGTAACCGGGGTGTATTTGCAGAAAATTCATTCTGACCTGAAGGATAAATGGAAAACGGCGTTGAATCAATATATAGTCCGAGGTTGATTTTGTATGGATAAAAAGCTTATCAGATGGATAGCAATAATAATCGCACTGGGTTTTGTGCTGACATCCTTCAGTTTTTTTGCGTATATGCTGTTGTCACGCAACTGGGGATGACGAGGCATTTTGAAATAATGAACAGAAGCGTGAAGGATAAAGGGGACGAAGAGGATAAAGAAGCACATTGTTCCGAAAGGTCGTGGACATATGGGAGCGATAAGGAAAGCATTCATCTCACCGCACCCTCCGCTCGTGGTACACGAGGTGGGAAGGGGCGAAGAAAGGAAGGCCGCCGCTACCGTGGAAGCGCTTGAGAGACTTGCGCGGGAAGTGGCAAAAATCAAGCCTTCGACGATCATTGTCACTACGCCGCATGCGCCCGTATTCCAGGATTATGTCTTCATCAACCACAAGGATGTGCTGTCAGGTGATTTCAGGAGATTTGGCGCTCCTGAAGTAAAGCTGCGCATTGAAAACAACCTGGAACTGGCAGAAGAAATCACCGTGATCGCCAACAGCCAGGGCATTCCCTGCGGCGGTCTCGACGACACCATCATAAGAAGATACAGGATATCAGAGGAACTGGACCATGGCGCCATGGTGCCGCTATACTATATAAACAGAGAATACAGCGGCTTCAGGCTCGTCCACATCGCAATAGCGGCATTGCCGTTTAAAGAACTGTACAGGTTTGGCAGATGCATCGCGACAGCTGTCGAGCAGTCCGGCGAAGAGGCAGTATTCCTTGCCAGCGGCGACCTGTCCCACAGGCTATCACCGGACGGCCCTTACGGATTCAATGAATGCGGTCCGGAATTCGACGGCAGGCTGGTGGAATACCTGAAGATCCCTGACCGGGAAGCGATCCTTGGATTTGACGAGGGATTCCTCGAAGAGGCCGGGGAGTGTGGGCTTCGTTCATTCATAATGATGTTCGGCGCACTGGATGAGTTCGAAATCAGGCCTGAAGTGTATTCATACGAAGGTCCTCTCGGTGTAGGATATGCCGTTGCTGAATTCACTCCTGTGTCCAGGATAGAGGGAGAGACTCTTCTTGACAGGCTGGACAGGAGAGAGATAGAAGAGATGAGCATGATACGGAGCAATGAGGACCCGTATACCGCCCTTGCCAGGAAATCGCTTGAGATGTATGTGCTGAACGGCACCGTGATCGATGTGCCGGAAGTGCTGCCGGAAGAGATGCGTTCAGGAAAGGCGGGCGTCTTCGTCTCGATCAAGAAACACGGCAGGCTGAGAGGCTGCATCGGAACCATAATGCCTGCAAGAGAGAACATCGCTTCAGAGATAATACATAATGCCATCAGCGCGGGCGTCCACGATCCGAGGTTCCCGCCTGTCACGGAGGACGAACTGGACGACCTGGTCTACTCTGTGGATGTTCTCGGAAAGCCTGAACCGATAAATTCTATTGAAGAGCTTGATGTCAGAAGGTACGGGGTCATCGTAAGATCGGGGATGCGCTCAGGACTGCTGCTCCCTGACCTGGAGGGCATCGACACTCCGCAGCAGCAGGTCGCCATAGCCCTGCAGAAGGCCGGCATCAGGCCTGACGAGAAGTACACGATGGAACGCTTCGAAGTCGTGCGGCACAAATAAGGGCACAGGCAATAAAGTGCTGCGGCTGTGTTAAGAACTGATCGGCGCAGCAATCAGAGCAGCAATCAGAGGTGGGCCATGAAGGAAGCGGTATATTACGAGAAACTGGATAACGGCAGCGTCCGCTGCATGCTCTGTCCTCACCGGTGCTTTCTTCAGCCGGGGAAAACAGGCGTATGCCGTGCCCGCAGGAATATCGGCGGCACACTTTATTCGCTGAATTACGGATACGCGTCTTCGCTGGCCCTCGATCCTGTCGAGAAAAAGCCGCTTTACCATTTCCACCCCGGAAGTTACATCCTTTCGGCAGGAACATTCGGATGCAATTTCAAATGCAGCTGGTGCCAGAACTGGTCCATTGCACATGGCGAGGAGCAGGCTGCACCGGCTGAGGAAGATCTTTCAGGACTGGAAGATGGACTGGTCCAGGGGCATGAAGGCGAACAGCTTTCCGACAGGGACGAAGAGCGTTCCCACGCCTGGAACCACATGGGCGTCAGGCTTGTCGAACTTGAACCGGAAAGGCTTGCAGGCCTGGCGGAACAATATGCCGGCCACGGCAATATAGGCGTGGCATATACATACAACGAACCGGCCATATGGTATGAATTCGTGCTGGAGACGGCAAAACTCGTCAAAGAAAAAGGGCTTGTGAATGTACTTGTCACCAACGGTTTTATCAGCGAAGAGCCCCTCGAAGAACTCCTTCCGTATATAGATGCCATGAACATAGATGTCAAGGCGTTCACCGGGGAATTCTACAAAAAATACTGCAGGGGCGGTCTTGAACATGTGAAAAGGACCGTGGAAAGGGCAGCGAGGAACTGCCACGTGGAGGTCACTACACTCGTGATACCCGGCCTGAACGATTCGCCGGAGGAAATCGGCGAGCTGGCCCGCTGGCTTTCCACCATCGGCAGGGATATCGTGCTCCATCTGTCGCGTTTCTTCCCGAATTACAAAATGAGCCGCACCGCGCCCACACCCCTGAAAACGCTTGAGATGGCCCAAAAGAGCGCCCTTGAATATCTGGACCACGTATACCTGGGCAACGTGTGACATAAGCCAAGTTGTTTTGTATAATGCATACAAATCTTCCATCAAATATTTTATATATTTGTTGAAAACTTCTTAACAAATATAAGATAAAAAAGGTATAATTCTTATAAAGGTATATTTTCATCAGTATACAAAAGATTTTTGGAAATACAGGGGTGTGGATATTTTTGGACCTGTTCAGCAACATAAACCTGCGCGACCTGTTCAATAATTTCATCGGCTACATGGGATTTGACAATCCGCTGTATGTAATCCGGGCCTTTCTGGATATCGGCATAGTAACCTGGGTCATTTACAAGCTGATCATCCTCGTGCGGGAAACGCGTGCATGGCAGTTGATCAAGGGCCTTATACTTATCATCGTCGCGACGGAGATGAGCGGTTTCCTCGAACTTAAAACAATCAACTACCTGCTCAGGTCGGTGCTTTCGGTATTGGCCATAGGCGCCATCGTTCTCTTCCAGCCTGAACTGCGCCGCGCTCTCGAAAAAATAGGCAGGAGCAGGTTCAAGGATCTGCTGAACTTCGACGAAGCGTCCAGCCTCAGGGTCCAGACCACGGCTGTCATCGAGGAAATCGTGAAAACATGCACATACCTTGCATCCAGGTACATAGGAGCCCTTATCGTCATAGAAAGAGATGTGAAAATAGGGGAGATAATCAACAGCGGTATAGAGCTTGATGCACAGGTCACCAGCGAACTTCTCATAAATATCTTCACACCCGACACCCCGCTGCATGACGGAGCGGTGGTGATACGCAACAACAAGATAAAGGCCGCTGCATGCCTGCTTCCGCTGACCGACAATCCGAGCCTCAGCAAGGAGCTTGGAATGAGGCACAGATCGGCGCTGGGCATCACGGAGGTGTCGGACAGCATCGCTATCGTCGTTTCCGAAGAATCCGGCAAGATATCATTTGCGCTTAACGGCGGGCTTACAAGGAACCTCACAGCTGATACGCTGAGAAAGGCGCTGAACAAAAACCTTCTGCCGGAGCGCGATGCCAACACCAAGAAACTTTTACTGTGGAGGGGCAAAACCAGGTGAGAATCGCAGAGTGGCTAAAGAAAGACATAAAGACAAAGATCCTTGCATTTTTCATAGCGCTGCTTTTCTGGCTTTATGTATCGAACGTGACCAACCCTTTCAAAACGGTTACCATATATAATGTGCCTGTGACTGAAGTCAATAAGGAATTTCTGAGGCAGAACAGCTATGATCTCAAAACTCAGCCGAGGACGTTCATTGACATAACGATAAGAGGACGCCAGGATGTGGTGGAAAGGGTCAGATCGACGGATTTCGAAGTCTATCTTGACTATTCGCAGATCGAATCGGTCAATGACAAAAAACTTGCAATTTCAGAACCGGTATGCCTGTTCAGGAATGTCACGATAGAGTCGTACAATCCGAAGGAGCTGGATATCCAGCTTACCAGGAAGAAATATGGGCATTTCGAGGTGGAAGTCGTGCCCAACGTAACGATGAAGCCGGGCTACGTGATGCTGCAGGCCAAGGTTTCACCTGAGAAAATACCTGTATACCAGGATGAGGCTGTCATCGAAAGCATTGCTTCAGTAAAGGCTTTCCTTGAACTGAGCGACGTCGACAGGGACACTGTTGTCAGGCAGGTACAGTGCAAAGCATTCGACAAGGACGGAAATGAAATAGAAGGCCTCGAGCTCATGAAGGTAGATGTGACAGTAGAGACGGCAAAGGAAGTGCCCGTATCTCTTGTCACAAGAGGCAGGCTCGCTCCCAACCACATAGAAATCACCGGGAACAGGGTCATTGAACCTGCCAGGGTGCTGGTCAGGGGGGCTCCCGGCATACTTGAGGACATCAGGGAGATCAAGACGGAGCAGTTGGACATCGACGGGCTGGATAAAGACCTCAGCACCACGGTCCCGCTGGTGATACCTGAACGGGTGGAACTGGTGAACTCACCTGAAGAAGTCAGGGTTTCCATGGATGTCGAGGAACTTGTGGTGAAAAGCTTCGAATTCACGAAAAATGAAATATCGATCCTGAATGCCAGGAATGACGGAACACTGACATATGAGATCATCACGGACAAGGTCATAGTGCAGTTCAGAGGGCTGCAGACGGATCTGAACAGTATCGTTCCATCATCACTCAGGCCGGCGGTGGATGTGGCCGACCTGGCAGAAGGCACTCACAGGCTACAGCTGAACATGAACCTGCCCCAGACAGGCAACCTTGTACAGAGAGTCTATGTGGAGGTCAGGATATCCAAAACGCCGGACACCCCTCAGGAAGAGAACGTGTCTGGTGAACAGCAGTCAGATGAAAGCTCTTCATCGAATCCGTGAACAGCAGTTAACTGACAGTATTTCCAAAACGGTCATTCCGGGGACATTGATGCAATAAAAGTGCAGAAATTGAAAAAAATTCATGTAAAAGCATTGAACTGCAGATACAAATTGAATTATTATTATGTATCATAATTATTTCTAATCTATTCATCAGGGGGAAACATATGGCAAGACTATTCGGAACAGATGGCGTCAGAGGAGTGGCGAACACCGAACTTACGGCGGAGCTTGTATATAAGCTGGGACAGGCAGGAGCATATGTGCTTACGTCAGAGACGAAGCGCACTCCGAAGATACTGGTCGGAATGGACACGAGAATATCCGGACACATGCTTGAATCAGCACTGGTGGCAGGTATCTGCTCCGTCGGAGCGGAGGCGGTCTGCCTCGGCGTAGTGCCGACACCTGCAGTGGCATACCTTAC
>JAKOPX010000374.1 GCA_029778665.1 Bacillota bacterium
ACGGAGGCGGAGTTCCTGTATTATCTTGACTACCAGAAGCAGATAATGTATTACAGCGCCCGGCAGGCGGATCCGAATATTACCGAGGAGACATTCTGGAGCACGAAAATAGGCGGCGAGGACCCGATCGAGGTCGCAAAGAAAAAGACTCTCGAAGAACTGAAGAATTTCAAGGTGCAGTACAAGCTGGCCAAAGAAGCGGGCGTGAAACTGACCAGGGAGGAAAGGAACCTGCTTGACGAGGCAATCAGGCAGCAGATAATCGAGCCGCTGGGCGGAGGCAACAGGATCAAGGCAAACAAAGCCTACAAAGAGCTTTTTGGAATGAGCCTGGACGATATCGAAGCGATACAGGTGCAGGAGTACATCGTCCAGAAGTACGTGGCGGAAGAAATAGCGAAAATAACGGATGCTGATATCGAGAAATATTACGCGGAGAACACGGAACTGTACAAAGCCGACAGTTCATTCAGATATGACGCCGAGGAAGCCGTATGGGCGAGGCACATCCTTATCAGGGTCGAGGAAGATGCTTCGGAGGAAGACTGGAATGAAGCGCTTGGAAAAGCAAAGGATCTTATAGAAAAGCTGAAGGCCGGAGAAGATTTCGCAACTCTTGCGAAAGAGAATTCGGATGACAGCTCGGCCCAGTGGGGCGGCGATTATCTCTTCGGGAAAGGGAAGATGGTCGAGGAATTCGAGCAGGCCTCTTTTGCCCTCGAACCGGGCCGGTTTACCGAGGAGCCGGTAAAGACGGAATACGGGTATCATATAATCAAGCTTGAGGAAAAATACGACGAGGGCGAGCCCGTAAGCCTGAGGTGCGCGAAAGAATACTGGGAATACGGCGCTGAGTTCCTGTATGACCAGAGGATAAGCGAACTGGAGGACAAAGCCGAATTCAGGATCGAGAATTCCGTCTATGATTCCATCAGGTAAACGCACGGGTTTCCGAACAGATACGGTTGACGCCGATTTTCCACGGGCCGCCAGAAATGGCGGCCCGTTGTCTATGCATAAAACTCCAATAAACAATGAATACTGAAAAAGCAATGTTAAACAATTCTGTTAAGGAGGTAACGACTTTGAAGGCAACCGGTATCGTGCGAAGAATTGATGATCTTGGCAGGGTAGTGATACCCAAGGAGATTCGGCGTACTTTAAGGATAAGAGAAGGTGATCCTCTGGAGATATTCACCGATAAAGAAGGAGAAGTCATACTCAAGAAATATTCTCCGATTGGGGAACTGGGTGATTTCGCCGCTCAATATGCGGAATCGATACACAAGGCCAGCGGACACATAACCTGCATTGCTGACAGGGATACGATCATTGCGGTTGCAGGCGCGTCTAAAAAAGAATTTCTTGACAAATCACTGAGTCCGGAAGTGGAAAAGATCATAGAGGAAAAGACGACTTTCGTGGCAAAATCC
>JAKOPX010000375.1 GCA_029778665.1 Bacillota bacterium
ACGGAGCCGGGGCTTACATCAGCCAATGTCGAAGGGATGTTTCGCGACAGCAGCGACATTGTAATCCGCAAGCTGAACATAAACGGCCGGAAGGACCTGCCTGTCACAATGGTGTTCGTGGACGGAGTGGTCGACACGAAATCGGTGGACGACTATATAATGAAGCCGCTGATACAGGAAAGCAGCCTTGGCGAATGCGGCAGCACATCCGAAATAATCGACAGGATAGCACATGGCGTGATTTACCATGCCTCCATGGAAGTACGCCGCACTTTCTCCGAATGCGTACATGACATAGTCGACGGATCGGTTGCGCTGATATTCGATGATGATAAAACAGCCGTAACTTTCGACATCAAGGGCTTTCCTGAAAGGAGCATAACGGAGCCTACAGGTGAAAACGTAATAAAGGGTGCGAAAGACTCCTTCGTGGAAAACCTGAGGACAAACACGGCTTCTGTCAGGATGAAGATGAAAAATCCCAGGCTTGTCATCGAGGAAATAAAGACAGGGAAACAGACCGCAACGAAGATAGCCATCGTATATATCAGGGGTCTGACCAATATGCGGATCGTGGATGAACTGAAAAGGCGTCTGGACAACCTGGAAACCGACTCTGTATTGTCGACGGGGATCATCGAGGAAGCCGTCATCGACCACAAGATGTCGCCTTTCCCCCAGGTGATCACGACGGAAAGGCCTGACAAGTTCTGTTCCACCATCGTTGAGGGAAGGGTCGGCATTATCATCGACGGGATCCCCGTATCCATCGTGGTACCGGGTACGTTCGAAGCATTCCTGCAGGCCCCTGAGGACTACTCGCAGAGTTTTATCGTAAATTCGATAATCAGGTCCCTGCGCTATGTCCTCATGTTCGTCACGCTGTTTCTGCCCGGATTTTATATTTCAGTTTCGTCATTCCATATCGAGATGATACCGACGGACCTTGCGCTGGCGATCACGGCCTCTAAGGAAGGTGTGCCGTTCCTGACTTTCATAGAAGTCTTGTTCATGCTGCTGGCATTCGAAGTACTGGTGGAAGCGGGGCTGAGGCTTCCGAAGACTATAGGGCAGGCAGTCTCTGTGGTCGGAGCCGTAGTCGTCGGCCAGGCTGCTGTGGATGCAAGGCTTGTTTCTCCGGCCGTAGTGGTCATTATTGCTATTACTGCGATCTCTTCCTTTACCATGCCCAACCAGGACTTTTCAAATGCCCTTAGGCTATGGAGGTTCATATTCGCCATTTTCAGCAGCATCATAGGGCTTTATGGACTGAGCATCGGGGCGATAATCCTGCTGCATCACCTCTCCGGCATGGAAGTGTTCGGCGTACCATATCTTTCGCCTTTTGTCGGAGGAGATGGCAAGAACATGCAGGACGCGGTTTTCCGCTTCCCGTTCTCTTCTCAGAAAAAGCGTCCCATGAGCCTCAGGACCACGAACAAGAAAAGGAGAGGATAGGCGTGAGATATGCAAAAATGTTCCTGCTGCTTTGCGTTGCCATATTGGGGGCGGCTGTGATGACAGGCTGCAACATCGCCTTTTTCGACGCTACCCAGATCAATGATGTAGAGTTCATACGTGCGGTCGGGATCGATAAAGCTCCCGAAGGCAAAATAAGATTTACGATAGCTACCCAGAGGATCGTGACCGGGGGAGAAAGAGGCGGGCCCGAACAGAAACTGTCCGAAATCATGTATTCCGAGGGCAGAACAGGCTTCGAAGCAGCGCGCAACTTCTGGGCATATTCCGAGAAGAGGCCGTTTTTCGGACACCTCGAATATATCCTTATCGGCGAGGAAGCTGCCAAAGACGGCATCCTGAAATACCTGGACTTTTTCACCCGCGACCCGGAGGATCGCCTCAATCTGAACGTGTTCGTCGTAAAAGGGACTGATGCCGGTGAGATGGTCAGGCAGGGCAATACGCGTGACAAATTCGTGTTTGACAGGCTGGAGGGCATAAAGGAGCACTACTGGGGATTGTCCATGATAAACAGGGTCGATCTGATGGAGATCATGTACATACTTGATACCGAGTATTTGTCCCTGTATATACCATGCGTAAAGCTGACAGAGAAAACAGAAAACTCGGATGGCCATAATGAGGGGATGGATATCGCCCTTGAAGGCTTTGCCATATTCGAGGGCGACAGGCTGGCCGGATACCTGGAAAGGGAAATGGCAAGAGGCCTGAGTTTTCTCAGGAACATGGCAAAATCAGGAGTACTGAATGTCCGGGCCCGGAACGGAAGTATGGTCGCCCTTGAACTCATAAGCAGCAACAGGAAAATGAAACCTGAACTGATGGACGGAGAACTCCGTGTCGCCATAGAAATCGATCTGAAGTGTAATATTGCTGAAATACAGTCGTCAGAGGGCGTTTTCGACCATGAGAGCCTGCGGTATCTTGAAGAGCAGTCCAATCAGCTCATAATGGATGAAGTAATGAAAGTCATAGAATTTGCCCGGGAGAAAAGACTGGATTGCTTTGCTGCAGGCGATGCCGTTATGCATAAATATCCTTGCAAGTGGGAGGATTACCTGGAGAAGAACTGGAGGGACATATTTTCGGAAATCGATTTCGAGGTAACCGTCAGGACTAACGTAAGCAGGACGTATGACATCAAGCAGCCAATAGGAGCGAAGGATATAAAATGACGATGATGGTTATATTATTTACGGCGGTAGTGGCGGCAGTCGGCGCTATTGAAATGCCGGGTATGGTAAAAAGGAAACAGGTAAGGGAGATCGCCGTTTTTATCGCGATAGCTCTCCTGACTCTTGCCATAGGGCTTTACTACATCCTGACCCCGCATGAGAAAAGCCTGATCTATTACACTTATAAACTCCTGGGGCTTGAGTTGTGATGGGAATGGTACGATATGTTGTCTGACAGCAAAAAAATATCAATAAGACAGGCGGTATTCATATTCCTGACATCGACTTTCACCCCAACCATCAGGCTTATCCCTGCCTATGCCGCCCAAAAGGCTAAGCAGGCGGCCTGGCTGTCGCCGCTCGTCACACTTGTCCTGATGATACTGCTGGTTCTGGTGTGGCAGGCATTTTACAGGAAATATAAGGATAATACCCTGATGGATATATATCGGGACATTGCAGGCCCCGTAGCCGGGACGGCGGTCCTGGTCGTTTACCTGCTGTGGCTGGTTGTACTGAATGCACTGTATATCAGGTATTTTGCCATGAGGCTCGTAGGAGCGATATATGTCAATACTGATATTAGAATATTCATCATATCAATGCTCGTTGTCGTGGCTTACACTATGAGGTCCGGCCTGCCCACGCTGGCCAGGTTCAATGAAGTGGTCCTTCCGTTCCTTGTACTTATTTTCTGCCTGCTTTTTATAATGATGATACCCAATTTCAGAATGGATTTCCTGACGCCCATAAGCGTCCGGAGCATATTGCCGGTTATTGAGGCCAGTGTGGCACCCACCGGTATAATTGTGTATTTCAGTTTTCTTTTCATATTCGGCGACAGGATAAATAACAAGGAGAGCATCAGCAAAATCGGTATAAAAACGGCATTTTTCAATACTGCCGTGCAGCTCTCCATCCTGGTATCCATAATCTGCACCTTCAGCTACAGGATCGCCCAGCGCACCCAGTTGCCTTACCTTACTGCGGTCAAGCAGATATCGGTTTTCAATATATTCGTAAAGGTCGAATCCATAGTTGTTTCGGTATGGGTGCTTTCAGACTTTATGATAATCTGCTTCTTCATCATATGCGTACTCAGCGTGCTGAAATCATTTTTCAGACTGTCCGATACAAAGCCGCTGATAAGCATTTATACGGTTTTCCTGTATTTTCTTTCGATGGTCATGGCAAACAGTGTGTTCGAAATGGAGAGGCTGTCCGAGGATATAGCACTGTTCATCAACATTCTGCTCGGGTTCGTGATACCGGTGGTAATGTTTGTCATCGGGAAGATAAGGAAAAAGGTCTGAACGATATTTCATTGCTATTTGCTTGAATAAGCATTATTATATTATTGAAGTCTGTCATTGATGCGTTATTGCATATGAACACACTTCCTGAAGCCGCTGCTTTTGCCGGCATGATCCAAAACGTTGAAATACCAGTTGTCATACGAGTATATGTGGCAATATATTCTGTATGATATATGGAAGGAAGGAGAGCACCATAATGGCCGATGTAAAATATCCTCTGTATGAAACTACAGTTTTCGAAGATTTCAGGATAATGGTCGAGAACGTGGCAGACAGGTTCCCGGACAGGACGGCGTTTTCATACAAACTTTCGCCGAAAGATAAAGACACTGTGAGAGTAACATATGCTGAAACAAGGGATTACATACGTCATATGGGGACCGAACTGATAAGCATGGGGTTGAGAGACAGGCACGTTGCTCTCATCGGAGAG
>JAKOPX010000376.1 GCA_029778665.1 Bacillota bacterium
CATAAATTCGTCTGACATCGGGCCGCAGCAGATTTCACTTCTGTATACCGCGGCCAGGCTGGTGGTGGAGGAAAGCCCCGAGGTGTTCACGGGCAGGCTCAGGGAGTCAAGGCTTGTGGCGGAGGCCATGCCTGCGGCGAGCGCCTGCTTTGACAGTGAAAAGAGAAGCCAGATCAAGGTACATGACATGCCTGAAGAGGAGGAGCTGCAGTTTTTCAACGGCATCGGCGGATTCTCCCGTGACGGCACGGAGTATGTGATAAGGCTCGGCGGCGGCAGGCGAACTCCGTTACCGTGGTCCAACATAATAGCAAACAGGGATTTCGGGTTCCTGGTCACCGAGAGCGGGGGCGGCTACACCTGGTACAAAAACAGCCGCGAGTTCAAGCTGACGCCCTGGGCAAACGACCCTGTTACAGACCGGCAGGGAGAGATCTTCTATGTAAGCGATCTGGACGAAAAGTGTCACTGGAGCCTGACGCCGATGCCCATCGGCGGCAGCGGAATATACACTGTCCGGCACGGATTCGGATACAGTGTCTTTGAACACGAAAGCAACGGGATCAGGCAGAGCCTGACCATGTTCGCCGCGTCTGAACTGCCGGTCAAGGTATGCATCATTGCATTGAAGAACCTCACTGGCAGGCAGCGGAGGCTGCGGGTCACTTATTACCTGAGGCCGGTCCTTGGGGTGACTGACAGCCAAACTTCGCCGTTTATCGTTACCAGAGCGGACAGTAACGGGATGCTTTGTATCGAAAACAGGTTCAGCCGGGACTTCAGGGACCGCATCGTGTTTCTTGCGTCAAATTTGGGCGGGATGTCATATACCGGTGACAGGGCACTTTTTATCGGACACGGGGGAGATGTCGCCGAGCCGGCCGGCCTGTCCGGTGAGAACCTCAATGAAGTAACAGGCGCCGGGCTGGACCCCTGTGCGGCAATCAGCTGCATAGCGGAGCCTGCCCCGGAGGAAGAGGCTGTGATAGTGTTCCTTTTTGGATGTGCCGGCAGTATGGAGGAAGCCCGGTCAATGAAAGACCTTCTTGCACGGCCTGAAAATGCGAAGGCTGAACTGGAAAAGGCAAAGGGATTCTGGCGGGAAAAACTGGGGGCAATAAGACTGCAGACGCCTGACGACTCTTTCGATACGATCATGAACGGCTGGCTCCTGTATCAGACGATTGCCTGCAGGCTTTGGGCAAGGTCTGCCTATTACCAGGCCGGAGGTGCATACGGATTCAGGGATCAGCTGCAGGACTGCATGGCGCTGCTTAATATATGGCCGGAACTGTCAAGGGAACAGATACTGCTGCATGCATCCAGGCAGTTCAAAGAGGGAGACGTCCAGCACTGGTGGCATGCGGAAAGAGGGAACGGCATACGGACCAGGTACTCCGACGACCTTTTGTGGCTGGCCTATGTCACTGCCGAATATCTTGAAAAAACCGGCGATGATTCGGTATTATATGAAAGTGTGCCGTTCCTTGAGGGAAACCTGCTTGCCGAAGGCGAGCACGAGCGCTATGAAGAGCCGCGGCAGGCGGATATTGCTGCGAGCCTGTATGATCACTGCGTCCTGGCGATCGACATCTCGCTCAGGACAGGGCCGCACGGTCTGCCGCTCATCGGCAGCGGCGACTGGAATGACGGTATGAATACCGTAGGCAGTAAGGGGACTGGGGAGAGCGTATGGCTGGCATGGTTCCTGCTGACGATACTGCACAGGTTCATCCCGATATGCCTGCGGATGAAGGATTTCAGGAGGGCCGAAACGTACCGTGAAAAGGCTGCAATGCTGATCGAAAGCATCGAGAGGGAGGCATGGGACGGAAGCTGGTACAGGCGGGCTTACTTCGACGACGGGACCCCGCTGGGTTCCGCCAGGAATTCGGAGTGCATGATCGACTCGATTTCCCAGTCATGGGCTGTGATCTCCGGAATGGCAAAGCCTGCCCGCGCCCGGGAAGCCATTGAGGCCGTAAAGAAATTCCTTGTAGATGAGGATGAAGGCATTGTAAAGCTGCTGACCCCACCCTTTGACGACGGCGTACTCCAGCCGGGATATATTAAGGGGTATCTGCCCGGAGTCAGGGAGAACGGCGGACAATACACGCATGCCGCTGTTTGGGTCGTGATGGCTTTTGCCAGGCTGGGCCTGGGCAACAAGGCCGGTGAGATCTTCCACATGCTCAATCCCATCAACCATACAAGAACTGCCATAGAGTACTCACGGTACAAAACGGAGCCATATGTGATCGCGGCTGACGTGTATGCCGCAAGCCCGCACGTCGGCAGGGGAGGATGGACATGGTACACCGGCGCAGCCGGATGGCTTTACAGGGTCGGCCTTGAAAATATTGCGGGCTTCAGGAAAAAGGGAGAAAAACTGTATATCGATCCCTGCATACCAGAATCATGGAAAGAGTTCAGAATAACATACAGGTATAAAAACGCGGTCTACATTATCGAAATAAGGAACCCTGACGGAGCCTGCAGCGGAGTGTCGCACCTGGTCGTGGACGGACAAATAAGCAGAGAAGGATTTATAGAACTGTCGCCTGAAGGTGTGCATAATGTGGAAGTCATAATGGGTACGCCTTATCATGTCCCGGCAGGACCGGAACCGGATGAAGCCTGCCCTGACGGCACTGATGCCGAAGGTCCTGAAAACGAGTGACCGTGGACCCGGAAGCATTGCAAGGCGTGAACGCAGCGGGTACGTATGCTGTAAGTCGGTATGACGCGGTTGCCATGGGCAGGAAACCTGGAAAACGGTCGCATCCGTGTCCGGTCCGGCGCTGGTGCCGATAGACAGGAAATACCATGAACTTGCCTGGTCAGGCCTGAAAAATGCGGGAAATACGCCGGCTATTTCCCGTAAAAGGCTTGCATGCGTATATGTTTGCAAAAAAATGAGCGGTATGGCGGATGCCGTAAAAAGCCTGAAATGACAGCATTTGTGAAATCAGGCTTGCAATTTGACAGAAAATTTATACAGATGCTGACATTTCAGGAGAAATTATGTTGATTGTGTGAAACCGTTGTAATATAATAAAAGTGAGGTTGCAAATGAGAAAACAGTGTCTGCATAAATATGTATTCAGGCTTATCCCAGGCTTCTGGTCATGTGGTCCAGGCTTTTTTCGTCGAATTGTGGTTCTTGTGCCGGCAGGTCACGGTTATGTACGTACTGGGAGGTGAATAGCCTTGAAAGACAGCAGCTGCCTGTACCTTAAAAATGAGATCGATCTGCTGAGGAAGGAGTTACATGAGTTGATTGAGTCTGAGAATCTGACCAGCTCGATAGTACAGCAACGCAGCAGAGAACTTGATGAACTGATCCTGCTGTATGTCCGTATGAAAAATCATGACTTGAACGTTCCATAAATCATAATCGCTAAAAATGGCAGAACGATCAGCGTTACGGCTATACTCCCGATACCCTGCACCGGGTGTTGCCAGTCATAAACTGCCTCCCTCGCAATAAAGCAAGCAGATGCCAGTCCAGAGAGAAATGCTCCAGTCGAACCGGTTATGACCATAAAAGGATAAAGTTTGTCTGCCGACGGCCTGCTGATGTCTTTCGGGTGCATAAGATCGGTCCAGAGGAGTTCAAATTTATTGGCCGTTTTATACAGTACAGGGAGGAGTACCGGACCGAACAGCAGAGTTGTGACAGTGTTGTTGAGTGCGATTAAGATGGCTGGCGCCGGGAAACTTGTAATGCTTAGCAGATTGAGCCCCCATGCTATCGTGACGGCACAGGCGATGCTTGATACGATGCTGACGATGCCAAACGTGGCCAGCTTCCATGGGGAATTGATCGTGGGGGCCCTGTCATCGCCGTGTCTCTGCTTAATATGATACCAGAGCTTGTACGGTATGTAAGCATGGAGGAAGTTGCCGACAAAGCCGAATGCCGAGCCCGGGGAGAGGGTACCGAACAGATCCCCTCCCAGGTTACCTATAGCCGAACCCCATGCTCCTGCCGGACCGAACAGCAGGCCGAATATCACAGGAAGAAATGAAGCGGGCCTTATCTCTGTTATTCCGGGTATTATGGCTATGGATTTGGTGGGCAGCAGAAACAGCATATATATGCCGGCGCACATCACAGTTATGGCGACCATCGTGCTGTATTTCCACATCCTTACGATCTCTTTCATGCTCTTCTCCCATTATGCTTGCAGATTTTGCTTTCATGCCGCCTTACGGCTCAGACCGCTGTTTTATGGCCAGTATCATCCGAAGCGGCTCCCAGCCGGTCTTTCTTGCTGTTCCTTATGCTTTTTTACGATGTTTCGGCGTTTTTTGTTTCTCAGATATTGTATCATTTTTATGTAGGGATTGCATATAACGTCCTGAAATCCGACATGCCTGCAGGTGTGAAATATAAAAAAGGTATGGCGTTTACATCAAAAATGTGGTAGCATGTTTGACAGGCGGTATTCGAAAGAAACCGTACTTTGAAAATCATCAAAAAACGACTTATATCCTTCGGGAATAAGAGCGGGAGGTCGATCAAAATGGAAAAGGCAATCAGCAAAAGGAAATTTGAGACAAGGCAGATCGCCATTGTCGGCATGCTCTCGGCGATATCGATAGTGCTTGGAGCATCGGGCGTCGGATTCATACCGCTGCCAACGGCAAAGGCGACTATCATGCACATCCCTGTGATCATAGGGGCGATCCTTGAAGGACCCGTGGTAGGGATGGCAGCAGGTCTTATTTTCGGGATATTCAGCATCGTCCAGAACCTCACGAATCCGTCGCTTCTTTCATTCGCATTCCTGAATCCTCTTGTGTCGGTACTGCCGAGGATGCTGATAGGCGTCACGTCGCATTACTCCTACAGGATACCGTTCATAAAGAGCAATGTCCTGAAGATTGCAGTCAGCGCGGTGATCGGCACGCTGACGAATACTGTCGGCGTACTGGGACTGATATATCTGCTTTACGCGGATGAGTTCGCACAGGCCATGAAGATCGATGTAAGCAAAGCGGCGGCAGGCATAGCCGGCATTGCGGCGACGAACGCGCCCGGTGAGATCATCGTTTCGGTGGCGCTGTCAGTACCGATAGTGCTGGCCGTAAGAAAGATCCTGAA
>JAKOPX010000377.1 GCA_029778665.1 Bacillota bacterium
TCAGCTAAGGAGAACCACTTCATGGGTTGAGGAGTGTCCCCTTTTGTTTGTCTGACTCTGACATTCCTCTGCATAGAAGAATTGCTTCGTGGGTTGAGGAGTGTCCCCTTTCGTTTGTCTGACTCTGACATTCCTCTGCATAGAAGAATTGCTTCATGGGTTGAGAAGTGTCCCCTTTTGTTTGTCTGAGCCTGATCACTCCTCAGCTAAGGAGACCGCTCCGCAGTTTGAGGAGTGTCCCCTTTACTTTGTCTGAGCCTGGACACTTCCTCCCCTTTTGGTTTACTTGGGTCGGACAGTTTCCGATAATTATATCGTAGGACAGTTCTTCAAATTTCCGGGGACGCTTCCTTAAAAGAAGAAAGGCGCCATGGGCTGAAATGTTCTCATCCCGCCCGGTTGGTCAGGCAATGTGCTGATGCATGCCGTGAAGTGTCCTTCTGCTTACAGTAGTGTCCCCCTGCTGATAAAAAATGAGAAGTGTCCCATTACTGTCGTATATCCCGGGGTGATGGCATGACCGTGACGAATGTGACACGCAAAACCGTGCTCGCTGCCAATTGCAAAACCGCTTCCACTTTCCTGGCAAGACTGAGAGGGCTCCAGTTCAGAAAGGAACTCCCCCCAGGCCACGGTCTGCTCCTGGCTCCGTGCAATTCCATACACATGTTTTTTATGAGGTTCCCGATAGATGCTGTTTTTATAGATTCAGAAAACAGGGTGATCCATATCTGTGAAGGGATAAAACCGTGGAGAGTTTCCGGGATAATCAGAAATGCCCGCTGTGTGCTTGAATTACCGGCAGGCACCGTTTCCTCGACGGGCACCACCGCAGGCGATGTCCTCGATATACAGCCATGACAGTCTTGGCCTGCGCTGTCCGACATTTGCCTGTCTTAGCGCTCTCTATTGATGTGCACTTTCTATTGACATACCGTTATGCGACACCGACATGCAAATTCACTGATCCTAAGGGCATCCGATGTCTGACCTTTCCGCAGCAGCACCGTTCCCGGGCCCCTGCTATTTCAGCCGCTTCCACATTATAATCGCGTCTTCATTGTTGTCTGCGTAATAAGCCTTACGAATTCCGCCGTCTTCAAACCCGTATTTTTCATACATGGATCGGGCGCCGAGGTTGCTCTTCCTGACCTCCAGCGTAAGTGCAACCAGCCCGCGTTTTTCCGACTCGGCGATCAGCGCCTCCATCAGGGCACTGCCGATGCCGCCGCGCCTGAACTCAGGGTGGACTGCTATATTGGTGATGTGGCCCTCATCACAAACCTGCCACATGCCCGCATACCCCACAGCCTTGCCGTTCAGAACGGCACAAAAATAAACTGCATTTTCATTATGCAGGAATTCATCCGTTAACGACTGTCTTGACCAGGGGATCCTAAAACTCAGGTTTTCAACTTCGACTATGTCATCTATATGCTCTTTATCAGCTTTTACGATTTTCAGCCCATTTATCATTTCTGACGGCATCCTCCGCTGTTCACGGCTCCTTTATGACTGCTTGTATGCCCCTGCATCTTGATCAGCATCAGGCACTGCAGTACGTCAGGGTATTCGCCGTTATTGCTTTTTCCGCCGTTACTCCTTCCTTATTCCAGATTCATTTGCGCCTGCCTTCTTTCATATTCCCTCTCAGCCTGCGAAGGCCTGAGGTAAAACGGCACCAGTTCGTCACAGCCGATGCTCTCGCCCCTGGCATGCAGCGTGAGTGCCAGCTGGGCAGCAGGTGCGGCCATCATCTGGTATGTGAAAGGAGGCATGAAACTGCAGCGATCTTTCAGTTCGATCCTGAGGAATTCCCTGTGCAGAGGCACTCCGTCCCCTGCAAACAGGACATTCGCACCCGGATATTTCTCATCGATCTGCTTTACCAGTTCGGAAATGTGAAGTCCCATATACCCGGACAAATTGGCCATCAATCCGTTCTGCGGCTTGTAAAGGGCGGTGTAGACCTGGTTGTTCCTGGCGTCCATGATCGGGCACACCAGCGTGCCGTCCGGTACTACGGCAGCATTCGCCAGGGCGTCCAGCGACGGTATGCCGACCACGGGCTTTTTCAGTGCATACGCTATCGTCTTTATTGTCGTCACGCCGATCCTGAGTCCCGTAAACGAACCGGGTCCTGTCACGGCAGCGAACACATCCATATCGGACAATTCAAGCTTCAGGCTGTCCAGGATTTCCTTCATCATCGGGACAAGCTTTTGCGAGTGTGTTTTTTTGTCTTTCAGCAGGAATTCGGCAAGCAGCCCGTTTTCATCAGCCACCGCTATGCCTGCCGTCGCTGTGGATGTATCAACCGCAAGCGCTCTCACCTGCAAGCCTCCTCTCATACCCCGCGACACGGTCACCGATAAACCTGATCGTAATGGTCCTGCTGTCGGGGCTTTCATGTTCGTTCTTTTCTATATAGACCTCTATACGCTCTGAAGGAAGTATGTCCCTTATGATGTCCGCCCATTCAATGACGGTCACTCCGTCTCCTCCGACGTATTCGTAATAACCCGTGTCGAGCATCTCATCCGCATCGCCGATCCTGTACACGTCAAAATGGTACAAAGGCAGTCGTCCTTCATACTCATTGACTATGGTGAAAGTGGGACTGGTTATATACCCGCTGATGCCGAGACCCCTGGCTAAACCGCTGGTAAAAGCGGTCTTTCCTGTCCCGAGATCGCCGAAAAGGCACACATTGTCGCCTTTTTGCAGCATGCTTCCAAGTTTATGTCCCAGTTCCACCGTATCAGTTACAGAATTGGCGCGGAATTTAATCATGGTCTCTTAACCACCTGGCCGTTAATAATCGTGTAAAGCACCCTTGATCTCAGTTCCAGCGGATGCCCGTCCATTATTACGATATCTGCATCCTTGCCCGGCGCAAGGCTTCCTACCCTGTCTGCGATCCCTGTTATTTCGGCGGCATTTATCGTGATCGCTTTAAGTGCTTCTGTTTCGTCCATCCCTTCCTTGACTGCGACCGCGGCACATAGCGGAAGGTACTGTACCGGTGTGCACGGGTGGTCAGTCATGATGGCCGTCTTGATGCCCGCTTTTGACAGTATTCCCGGTGTCTTCGCACTCTGGTTCCTGAGTTCTATCTTAGAACGGTCGGTCAGGAACGGCCCCGTGATCACACTGACATTCTCCTCAAGCAGGATATCGGCGATCAGGTGTCCCTCGGTACAATGCTCGATCGTGATGCCGACACCGAACTCCTTTGCTATCCTTAACGCGGTAAGGATGTCGTCAGCCCTGTGTGCATGTGCTTTGAGCGGGATCTCCCCGTTGAGGACCCTGACCAGCGCCTCCATCTTCATGTCATAATCTGGCTTATCGGAATTCTCCCTGTCCCGCTCATAGTCTTCCTTCATCTTTTTATACTCGACAGCCTTCATCAGGTTTTCCCTCAGGAGCGCGGCTGTGGCCATCCTCGTCATGGGAGCCTGCCGTTTTTCGTAATACACCGTTTTGGGGTTCTCGCCGAACGCGACTTTCATCGCTACAGGCTCTTTGATTATCATATCCTCTACCCTGCGCCCGTATGTTTTGAGCGCGGCAAACTGTCCTCCTATCACGTTAGCGCTGCCCGGACCTGTGACAACGGTGGTGACCCCGTTCTCCCTCGCCTCTACAAACGCCCTGTCTGCATGGTAGATCGCATCGATAGCCCGCAGGTGCGGCATGATGGGATCTGAAGTCTCATTGCCGTCATCGCCCTCGAAACCGACGGAATCTTCCCACATGCCCACATGGCAGTGTGCATCCACGAACCCCGGCAAAACATAGCATCCATTTGCATCTATGATTTCAGTCGCTGCCGCTTCCAACCTCGCCAGTTCAGCAGCATCATCGCCCAGCGCGGTTATTTTCTCCCCTTCTGCAGCAATGTATCCGTTATTGTAATCAATGCCTGTCATTGTGAGTATTTTCGCGTTTTTTACAAGCAGCATGCAATGACCTCCTGTTTCATCTACAGCCATGTTGCGGCATGTTCCCGCTTTGCTGGGGCTGTTGCCCTGACTTTGCAGGGCCTGTAGCCTGTTACCTGCGCAGGTATTGCGGGATCATCAGGCCGCATTATGCTCTTTTGCTCTGTTACTGTGTTACCTGTTATCCCGTTGTTTCTTTACGCCTCGAAACCTCTTTCCGGCCCGGTCGTAACATATAGATTTTGCTCTTACTGCATCCCGTTGTCAATGGTCCGGGTAAACAGGATAAGTATTAAGATGATCAATTATAAAGTTACCAAGGTTAGTGTAAAAAACGATCCCGTAGGCCTGCCGTCCTTCCTCCGTGACCCTGAAGGGGATCCATCCTTCAATGATCGAGTGAGGCTCCGCACTGAATGGCATTGCCATATCTCCCAGCACTGCCAGATCTTTTTCCGTGTAATCCATGTAGACTCCACCGGCGGCTACATAGAGCCTGTTGATCGTCAGCACTTCGTCAGAGGTATTGGCTATCCTGACCTTTACCAGTGCCAGGAACCCGTCACCCTTTTCAATGGGGCCGATCCTGTCGTTCTCCACCGCCATCAGTGCCCTGCTCATTGCCTTGATCTTGCCGTTTCCTATGACCTGCCTGAAAGTCTCCGCAGAAATGAAGGTACCCTCGTTTTCGTATTCCCAAACCTGTCCATGCTTGTTATATGGCCTGGTATCGGTGATGTCGGCAGCTTCATTCGCAAAGGGGCGGAACACGGGACAGGATATGCCCCCGGCTGCTCCTCCGAACTCAAAGTGGACGTATCCTGCATCCGGGTTTTTGGCAGTCACCACGACCCTTTTTATCTCTCCCGGCGCAATGGAGACCGGCGCTTCCTGTACCTTTGAACCTGCGATGTTGTTGCCTTCATCGTCCAGTATGGAAAATTCCATGTTATTATTGTCAATGACGATCGTCTCATTGCCCGTGTTGCCTATGTCGATCACGAGCCGCGAAGGGTTCCTTGTAAACTCCCTGATCCAGTACCTGACATTATCGTAATAGACGGGAGTGAGCATCGAAGTCCCGCCGATACCCGCTATCTCTTCGATGGTGAACGGTACCCGGGGATCCAAGTTCAGTTCGGGCA
>JAKOPX010000378.1 GCA_029778665.1 Bacillota bacterium
CCGCTGCTGCTGGTACTGTATTACAGTTTCACCAAAACGGAAGACGGCTCGGTGGTATTTACTCTGGAAAACTTCAGGAGGGTCCTGGAGCCCACGTATCTCAAAGTTTTGTGGAGATCGGTGGTACTAGCGTTTATCAGCACAGTCGTCTGCTTTATCGTGGGATATCCCGTGGCGATGATACTCGCCGGTAAGGATATGAGCGATAAAAGCATACTGGTGCTTCTTTTGGTCGTGCCGATGTGGATGAACTTCCTGCTGAGGACATACGCGTGGATGACGCTGCTGGACCGTAAAGGCGTGATAAACTCCATACTGGGCGCGATTGGTCTGCCCCAGGTACACCTGCTTTATACGGATTTTGCAGTGATCCTTGGCATGGTATACAATTTCCTGCCCTTCATGGTGCTCCCGATCTACTCGGTGCTCAGAAAGATCGACAGGAGCCTGATCGAAGCTGCGGAAGACCTTGGGTCGGACAGCATCACGGTGTTCAGGAAGGTCATTTTCCCACTGAGCCTTCCAGGAGTCGTTTCAGGCATAACGATGGTATTCATGCCGGCAGTCACGACCTTCATAATCTCGAAACTGCTCGGCGGAAGCCAGTACATGCTCATAGGCAACCTGATCGAAGACCAGTTCATGAGGGTATATGACTGGAACTTCGGTTCGGCCATTTCGATCATCATGATGGTGCTGATACTGCTGAGCATGGGCATCATGACAAAATATGACAAGGAAGGCGCAGGAGGTGGGCTGTTTTGAAGGCGCTGAAAAGGATTTATCTCATCATCATATTTGTTTTTCTCTATGCGCCGGTGCTGACGCTGATCGTCTTTTCCTTCAACGATTCGAAGTCGCGCGGCCACTGGGGCGGCTTCACGCTGAAGTGGTACGGGCAGCTTTTTAAGGACAGGCAGGTCATGTCGTCACTGTACAACACGATCATCATAGCCCTGCTTTCGGCGCTGGTTGCAACCGTAGCCGGCACAGCAGCGGCAGTCGGGATACACAACATGAAAAAGGTACAGAAGTCCTTCGTGATGAACCTGACTTATCTCCCGGTGGTCAGCCCTGACATAGTGACAGGTATTTCACTTATGATCCTGTTCGTTTTCATCAGGCTGGACCTGGGCTTTACCACGCTGCTCCTTGCCCACATAACGTTCAACATACCGTACGTGGTGCTCTCGGTGCTTCCGAAGCTGAAACAGCTCAACAAGCACATGTACGAGGCTGCGCTCGACCTTGGGGCGAAACCGCTGTACGCCTTTTTCAGGGTGATCCTTCCCGAGATCATGCCGGGCGTCGTGACAGGGTTCCTGCTGGCCTTCACGCTGTCACTGGATGATTTCATAATAAGCTTCTTCACCACAGGCTCGGGAGTTTCCACGCTGTCGATCACGATATACTCGATGGCAAGACTGGGCGTCAGTCCCAAGATCAATGCGTTGTCGGCACTCATGTTTATCGTGGTGCTCGTCCTGCTGCTGATCGTGAACAAGCGGTCCGCCACGAACGGCAGGAACGAAGCCCCTTTGATAAATATTTAAACACTGCCGGGCAGGGTTGATTCCCCAAGGCGGAGTGTTCAACTACTACAACAGTGGAGGAGGAATGGAAATGAAGAAAAGAATCACAGCTTTTACATTGTTGCTGCTTGCTGTAGCAGTTACACTTTCAGCTTGCGGTTCGCCTGGCTCTGACAGCGGCGAAAAGACTGAGAAAGTGGTCCTCAACTTCTTCAACTGGGGGGACTACATCGAAGAATCTGTGATAGAAGAATTTGAGGCAAAGTATCCGCATATCAGGGTCAATCTTGAAACTTATACGACAAACGAAGACATGTATGTCAAGATAAAGAGCGGCGGTTCCGATTACGATATCGCCATACCGTCGGATTACATGATAAAGAGGATGATGGACGAAGGCCTGCTGAAAGAAATCAACATGGACAATATCCCCAATTATAAATATATAGGCGACCAGTTCAAGAACCTTTCATACGATCCGGAAAACAAGTACTCCGTTCCATACCTGTGGGGCACGGTCGGCATACTTTACAACAAGACGATGGTGACTGAACCTGTAGACAGCTGGAAGATACTTTGGGATGAAAAATACGCAAAGCAGATAATCATGTCCGACAGCGAAAGGGACAGCATTGGTGTTGCGCTGAAGATGCTCGGCTATTCCATGAATTCAAAGAGCATCGAGGAACTCGAAGAAGCAAAGCAGAAGCTCATTGAACAGAAACCGCTCGTGCTTGCATATGCCGTCGACGAGGCAAAGGACATGATGATCGCAGAAAGCGCCGCAATGGCGGTGGTATGGTCCGGCGACGCCCTCATCGCCATGAATGAAAATGAAAACCTTGCCTATGCGATCCCGAAGGAAGGATCCAACTACTGGTTCGACTCGATGGTGATACCTCACACCTGCAAGCACAAGGAAGAAGCCGAGTTGTTCATCAATTTCCTGTGCGAGCCCGAAATGTCCCTGAAGAACGTGAATTACATCGGGTATGCCACACCCAATATCGAGACGATGAAGCTGCTTGACCCGGACAAGATAACCAATTCCACCGCATATCCGACAGCGGAACAGCTTGCCAACTGCGAGATATTCGAATATCCGGGCGATGAAATCAACAAGGTATACAACCGCATCTGGACGGAGATCAAGGCGCACTGAACGGGAAACCGCAGGTTGACGGGGCGGCAGGGACATTACCCGCCGTCCCGTTTGAGTTCTGCCCGAAAACCGAACAGGCTCAGCCACAAGCCTGTATAGTTATTTCCGGTTTCCCCGCAGGGAACAGGAAATCCCGGAAATGCCGGATACAAGCCATTCCGGACTTCTCGGGAAGCAGGTGCGGAATTACATGCTTCTCTTTTCATCGATAAAGAAGTATAATGGAATTAGGATAAAAGATTCAATCCAGGCATTATGGAAATATGCCAATAAGAACGGAGTTGCCATGAAGATCGAAAGAATAGGAGATAACATCATCAGGGTGACAATAACATATAACGACCTCGAAGAGAGGAACGTGGACCTCAATGCGCTGAACTACAATTCGCCGGCGGCCCAGGAATTTTTCTGGGACCTTATGGAACAGGCGGAGGAACAGCTCGGTTTCAGCTTGGCTGACGCACAGTTGATAATAGAGCCTGTGCCCGATTCGGACGAGGGCTTTGTAATAAACATCACCAGGATCGACGATGATGGCGAGTTCGAATCCATCCACAAATACATCAGGAACAGGATGAGAAGAAGCGATCTGAGGGTGAAGAAAAGAAGCAGGAGGATTTCATCTCCGTTCCTTATATATGCCTTCAGGTCCATGGATGATATCTGCGAACTGGCGCGCAGGCTTGAAATGCATTACAGCGGTGAAAGCACACTATACAGATGCAAGGATTCCTATTACCTGATACTTACGAAAAGCGGCCTTCATTCTTACGGTATGAAGATGTTCGAACTGATGCTTTCCGAATACGGCGTCAAGGTACCGAACATAAACTTCATGGAAGGCTACCTGAACGAGCATGGCGAAAAAATAATAGAAAACAACGCGCTTGAGGTCCTGAGGATGTATTATTGACAGTTCCGGTGATACCTAAAAGGATATGCCGTCGTATGAAACCCGTCAAAAAAGTGATGTGCTCTCAGCAGCACATCACTTTTTAATTGAATGGCCTGTGTTTTCCTGCCTCTTGTTTTCCTGGTTTCAAACTGTTTCCAGCTTTTTTCGCACCCGTTTCCTTTTCCTCACTTGTTTTTGATTCCGGGTTCTGTCTGCGGGCCTATCTGTATGATGGAAGATACTGCTTCATATGTATCCGTACTGATCAGATCATCATTCCTGTAGACCCTGAC
>JAKOPX010000379.1 GCA_029778665.1 Bacillota bacterium
AAAGAGCCGTAATATGCTATGGCATAGCGATATTAAATATGGACCGTATCTGCCAATCGGTCCAGGCGGAACAAAAAAGCAGGTGTATCTGGTTACATTTATCGACGATGCAACACGTTTCGTTCTACACGGTGAATTCTATCCAACTTTGGATCATGTGATCGTGGAGGATTGCTTCCGGAAAGCGATCCTGAAGTATGGCGTTCCAGACTCCGTGTATTTTGATAACGGAAAACAATATCGTACAAAATGGATGGCAAGAACCTGCTCTAAACTTGGCATCAGGCTGCTCTATGCAAAGCCCTACTCGCCCGAGGCGACCGGGAAGGCGGAGAAGTTCAACCAGACAGTAGACTCATTTCTCAGGGAGGCGGCGTTGAACAAGTCGCAGACACTGGATCAGTTCAATCAGTTGTTTTACATATGGCTGGAGGAATGCTATCAGAACAAGCCCCATTCTGCTTTGAAGAATATGCTGAGTCCGGTTGCTGCATACCAGCAAGACCGAAAGGCATTGAAGTACTTTGATCAGGAAATCGTTGCAAGTGCATTCCTGCACTGTGAAGAACGGAAGGTGGACAAGACAGGCTGCATCAGCTTTGAGGGCAGAAAATACGAAGTTGGGCTTAACTTCATCGGCTGTACTGTTGATGTCGTTTATGACCCTGCTGATACAGAGGAAGTAACCATCGAATATGAGGGCTATGCTCCCTGGAAAGCGAAACAGCTTGTGATCGGAGACAGGGTTGGCCGTCGACCAAAGCTGCCCGCATCTATGCAGCCGTTACCAGCCAAATCATCAAGGCTGCTGGAAGCAGCAATGCAGAAAAACCTTGAACGTGAACAGCGGAGGGCACCTGCAATCTCCTACCGAGCAGTGTACAAGGAGGGGCACATTGATGTTTGAAGAATTCTATGGCCTTTCCAGGACTCCGTTTTCAAGGGATATTCCGAGCAGTCACATTTATCAGCCGGTAATGTTGGAGGAGATATTGGGACGGCTGAAATATGCGGCTCAACGGCAGTTGTTTGCTGTGGTCACCGGTGATTGCGGAACAGGAAAGACAACAACGATCCGCATGCTGAAAGATTCTCTGGATTCTGCCAAGTACATGGTATTGTATCTGGCAGATTCCAAGCTGACACCGAGACATTTCTACAAGGGGCTTCTAGCGCAATTGGGTGTAGAAGCCATGTTCTACCGTGGCGATGCCAAACGGCAGCTTCATCACGAAATCGAATTGATGCGTGGTATTCAGCATTTGCAGCCGGTCGTCATTGTTGACGAGGCTCATTTGCTGGATCGTGAGATGCTGGAGGAAGTGAGGTT
>JAKOPX010000380.1 GCA_029778665.1 Bacillota bacterium
ACATTTTCAATCTCTGCCTGATGTTATTCACCAAATATATCGCTTCCTGTGACCGGAGAATCAGCATCATTATCAAATAAACGACGCATCCTGCGACGATCTCCAGTGCAAGGTACGCCAGCTGCAAAGCTTTCCCGGATGGATAGGGCAGTGTTTCCCGTATGCCCAAAAGCACGGCGCCCATGATCACTGCAGACAGGGCGGCTTTGAAAATGAAGTTCATCAGTTCGCCTCCATTTATGCCTTTCAGCCTCTTCCCCATGAGCAGGAGCAATAATACGGAGTTCACGAAACTGACCAGCGAATACGAAAGTGCCATACCTGCTGCTCCGAGACCAGTGTACATGCAAAAAACATATCCGAGAGCCAGGTTGAGTATCACTGAAATTATACCTGCAACCAGCGGCGTCCGGGTGTCCTGCGCAGCATAAAATGCCCTGTTCATTATTGTTACAGTCGAATGCGTGATCATCGCGATACAGAAGAATGCGAGTATCTCGGCTACAAAAGGCACATTCTCCTCCGTGAACCTGCCGCCCCATTTGAACACTGCCCTGACAAGCTGCTCCCTGAGTATAAGGAAGCCCGCAGCCGACGGTATTGCGAAGAAGAGGACCGAGGTCAGCGATTTCATGAGAAGTGTTCTGTACTCTTTAAACCCGCCTGTTGCATATTTCCCCGATAATGTCGGCAGTACGGCGGTCCCGATCCCCACTGCGAAAATCCCATGGGGCATCTGCCACAGCGTGTTGGCGTTCCTGAAAGCAGCAAGGCTCCCCTCTGCCGCGCTGAGGCTGACAAAAGCGGTCGATATGACCGTGTTAAGCTGGGCCGTCGCTGAATTGAGCAGCGAAGGGACAGCCTGTCCGAAGAGTTTTCTGAAACCTTCGTCGGCCAGGTTCAGCACAGGCCTGTAATACCTGAATTTCCTTGCCGAGAACATCAATTGGATCAAAAAATAGCCGAATGCGCTCAATGTCACAAATACTGAGGCTTTTGTCATGCTCTGGGGATCCGTATCGGCAAACAGGTATATGCTCAGCGTACATCCCAGGTTGTAGATGGATGGCCCGAGTGCCGCTGCTGTGAACTTTTTGTATGAATTGAGCACACCGTTGCATATCCCGGCCATCATTATAAAAAACACTGACGGGAAAAGTATCCTTGAAAGCTTAACGGCAAGTTCCATGGTCTGAGGGCTGCTTCCGGCAAACCCCGGCGCGACAGCAGGTATTATCCTGTCTGCAAAAATTATTCCGAATGCGCAGATCACAGCCATGATCAATGAAATCACATTAATAAATGAACTGGCAGCAAGCCATCCGTCCTTTTCCTCTCCCTTTTCAACCTTTCCTGACAGAAACGGCACCAGCGCCGCCGATATCGTGCCCCCGACAAGAAGCACAAACACAAGGTCAGGTACAGTAAATGCCGCAACATACGCATCCTGTACCCAACTCAAGCCCACCTTCCAGGAAAGCACCGTTTCCCGGAGGAAACCAGTGAACCTGCCAAGGATGATCGAACCCATGACTACTATTGCCGCCGTTGATATGCTGTTTTCCCTGTAATGTTCCAATTCAGATCCTCCGGAGCGCCTTATGTCAATTGCCGATACCGAGAAGGTATCTCCTGATCATGTCGAATACGTGCAGACATGTCAGGTTCCTGATTTTTGCCCTGTCCCCCATGAGACTGAGTCTTTTCACAATTACCCCGTCTCTGTGGGCAAGAGCCGCATAAACAAGGCCAACGGGCTTTTCAGTTGTTCCCCCGCCTGGTCCTGCTATGCCGGTGACCGATATGCCGATGTCCGTCCCTGACACATTTTTTATTCCCACTGCCATTTCCGTCGCGGTCTGCTCGCTGACAGCCCCGTACTTCTCCAGAGTTTCCTGCCTCACGCCGAGTTCTTCCACCTTGGCACGGTTGCTGTATGTTACTGCCGCCCGGTCGAAAACTTCGGAAATGCCGGGGAAATCGGTGAGTTTTGCGGCCAGCAGGCCTCCTGTGCAGGACTCGGCCAGCGAGACCGTCATTTTCTTTTCCATAAGAAGTTTTGCCGCCACTTCTCCAAGACTGCTGTTGTCAGTACTGTAAACGGAGTCTCCGAGCCTTTTCCTTATTTCTTCAACGACCGGCCCGATAAGATCAGTTCCGGTACCTTCATTCGGGTACCTTACAGTGATGCGGAGCATGACCTCTCCGTCTTTTGCATATGGGGCGATAGTCGGATTGGTCTGGCCGTCTATCAGGTCCAGGAGCCTGTCCTCGACTTCGGCTTCGCCGATGCCGAAAATCCTGACATAAACAGATTCAAGCCTGTATTCGGATTTCGACGCCAGGTACGGCATCACTGTTTCCTCGAACATCGGCTTCAATTCCGACGGAGGCCCCGGCAGCAGCACTATTGTCTTTCCGCTGTCCTCGATGATGCAGCCCGGAGCCGTACCGTTGCTGTTCCTTATTATAGTGCATCCCTCCGGGAAATAAGCCTGCTTCAGGTTGTTCTGCGTCATTTTTTTGTTACGTTTCCTGAAGAACTCATCCAGTTTATCGAGGCTCTCCTGGTCAGGCACAAGTTTTCGCCCGAGGACTTCTGAAACTATTTCCTTGGTGATGTCATCCCGGGTCGGCCCGAGACCGCCGGTCAGTATGATTACGTCTGACCTGGACATCGCCAGCTGGAAACTTTGCCTCAGCCTTTCCGGGTTATCTCCTACCACGTCGTGAAAATAAACCCCGATACCTGCGTCCGGCAGCCTTGAAGATATATACTGTGCATTGGTATTTGCGATCTGTCCCATCAGCAGTTCAGTCCCTACTGCAAGGATCTCGGCTTTCATTGCTCCTTCATCTCCTGTTTCCGGCATTCGTTTTTATTATATATTCAAGTTGAAAAAAACACCACAATTCTCCTGAAAAAAACCACTTCATCTGGTATGTCCGCCATACTATCATAAAATTAAAAATCTTATGATCAAAAGGATGGGTGTTATGAACGATTCTGTCAGAATCCTCAGAAGCATTATCGAGAATGTCGAGAATGTTATCGTCGGAAAGCGTTCTGCTGTGGAACTTGCAGTGATTTCCCTGATCTGCAACGGCCACGTCCTTATCGAAGACGTTCCCGGCGTGGGCAAGACAAGCCTGGTATCAGCCCTTGCAAAATCCATCAATGCCTCGTTCCGGAGGATCCAGTTTACGCCGGACATACTTCCATCCGACATCACCGGTTTTTCCGTTTACAACCAGAAGACCGGCGATTTTGAATACAGGGCCGGTGCAATAATGAGCCAGATAATCCTTGCGGACGAGATAAACAGGACATCGCCCAAGACGCAGGCCAGCCTGCTCGAGGTCATGGAAGAAAAGCAGGTAACTGTCGACGGCGTCACCTACAAAGTGCCCGAACCTTTCATGGTACTGGCCACGCAGAACCCGGTGGAATACATAGGAACTTTTCCGCTTCCTGAAGCACAGATCGACAGGTTTTTCATGAAAATATCGATCGGATACCCCACCAGTGCCGAGGAAAGCTACATCCTTACCAGGTTCCAGCACTCCAACCCGCTGGACAGGCTTATGCCGGTGGCGGAAAGCAGCGATATAATCTCCTTGCAGGAAGAAGTAAAAAAAGTACATGTGGACAAGAGTCTCAGCAATTATATAGTAGAAATAGTCAGCCAGACCAGGAAGCATCCCGACGTCACTCTCGGTTCGAGCCCCAGAGGGTCGCTGGCACTGTTCCGGGCTTCGCAGGCATGGGCTTTGTATAGCGGCCGCGATTTCGTGATCCCTGATGATATAAGGAAAATGGTTGTCCCGGTATTGTCCCACAGGATCATGCTCAAGCAGGAAGCAAGGCTCAAAAAGGTCAACCCTGTGGAGATACTGAACAACATCGTTTCAGCAATAAACGTCCCGGTGGTGAGCTGACATGAAGCGCGCCAGGATACTTTTCATATGCCTGTTCGTTTCGGCCCTGGTTTTTGCTTATTTCAACGGCGGAAAAATACCATATATGTTTCTTTACACCATGCTGCTGCTGCCCGTTTTCTCCGTTTTGTACACGCTGCTGGTCTACATGAGGTTCAAACTCGGGCAGGATCTGGACAAGCGTTTCGTTACCAAGGGCGACAAGGTGAATTTCCTTTTCAGCATAAACAACGAGGACTTCTTGCTGTATCCATATCTTAAAGTATCGCTCCACGGATCAGACACGATCTTCGAGAACCAGTACCATGTAAGGAATTTTTCGCTTCCCCCTTTTTCAGGGAGAAACTACGCTTTTGAACTGCAATGCAATTACCGGGGAAACTATGAGATCGGCATCGATTCTGTCGAAATAGAGGATTTTTTCGGTCTTGTAAAACTAAGGTACAATGTAGGCGAACCCAAATATGTAACTGTGTATCCTAAGATCATTTACCTGGAGAAGTTCCATCTCAGGACCGATTTCATGTCCGAAGTCCATTCGATGCTCAATACCAGGGATGAAGACATGACTACCATCAGCGAGATCCGGAAGTATCAGTACGGTGATTCGATGAAAAGGATACACTGGAAACTGACAGCCCGGAAGCAGGAACTTATGGTCAGGAAATTCCAGAGTACGTCTGAGACCAACACGCTCCTGCTGCTCGACCTGAGGAAAAACCATTACTCTCCGGGCGAGAACATCATGCTCGAGGACAAACTGATAGAAGCTGTCGTAGCAGTGCTCTATTACTGCCTTAACAAATGGGTACCCGTTGAGCTTGTATTTTTCAGCGAAACGCTTCACAGCATCCAGGCAAAAAACCATCTCATGTTCAATGAAATATATGAAATGCTTGCCAAGGTTAAATTCAGCGATGACGTAGCAGTAGAAGACCTGCTCGAGATCTACACCGAAAACGCCCCGAAGAACTCAAACATCGTCGTTTTCACCTCGAACCTCGGTTACGGTCTTTACAACCAGCTGTGCAAGACTGCTGATTCAGGATACAACGTGAGCCTTGTATATATTTCGCCTGAAAAGATCACGGGCGTCAGGGACCAGGAAACCGAGGACATACTCGCATCGCTGCCCGAGATCGGCATCAGGAGTTACAGGATCAACCTGGACGATGATACCAAAGCTGTTCTTGAAAGCTAGGAGCAGGAGGGATATCGTGTTGAGAAGAATAACAGGGAAACTGCCTGATATATTACTGTCAGTGATCATATCATTCAGCATAACATATGCTCTTACTACCGCCACGGGCTTTACTTACCCTCCTGTGCCATTGCTGCTGATCATACTGGCGATCACAACTATTCTCCTCGTTGCTTTCCACAGCAGGGCCACATCTGTCGTTGCAGCTGTCCTGCTTGGTATTGCCGTCGTTTTTTCACTGGTTTATGTGCTGGCCGCCGGAAAGGCGGACGATGTTCTTGAGTTTTTTAGCGAGTACTCCTACTGGCTTTATGATTTCATAATGTATCCCGACGATCCTGTTCCGACCTACCAGTTGATATCTGTGATCGTTCTGAGTTTGTCAGTCTGCATCTTTTCGTATATTTTCGTTATCAGGAAATTCAGGTTCTTTGTGATTCTGGCGGCAGGCGCCTGCATTTTTGGCATACAGGCGTCATACCGCCTGCATGTTACCCTCGTTCCGTTTTACCTGTTTCTTGCCGCGGCACTGATGTCTTATCTCAGGTACGTCTACCAGATAAAGAGTTCAAAAACAGAGAATGAATACGTAAAACCTTCCGTAATGCTGTTATGGAGCCTGCCGGTAAGCATCGTGCTTGTCCTGCTGGCATCTTCGATACATGCAAGCGAAAAACCGATCCAGTGGAAATGGCTGGACCAGAAAATCACACGTGCTTATAACCAGTTCAGGAGCAGGTTCGATTACGAAGCCTTCGACTATTTCTCACTCTCTGCATCGTCGGGTTTCGGCGACAGGGACAATTTTCTCGGGGGCAGGGTCAGGCTGGACAGGACCAACGTACTGTATGTGACCACAAGCAGGCGGATCTATTTAAGGGGCGTCACCAGGGATATATATACTGGCAGCAGATGGATCAACAGTGTTGAAGATCTTTCCCCGTTCGGTGACGATCCCGACAGGCTTTACAGCGATACCGAGGAAATGGTCGAAGGACTGAAGATCCTCACCGGCAGCGAGGAACTTCCGGACGGGTTGCTTTACGAGAATCCCATAACTGTCACATTCCTGAACCTGAAAACAAAGTCGCTGTTCGTTCCGCCAAAGATCATCTCTTTTGAACCTGAAACAGGCGATATCGAGGCATTTGTCAGCGATACCGGGGATCTTTCCTCGGAGAGCAGGCTTACGAAAGATTTCAGGTACAAAATGTCCGCATATGTCCCTGCCACAGGGTCTGAGCAGTTACAGGAGGTATTGAGGAAAAGCAAAAGGGGCCTGTATGGCGAGTACATTGAAAGAATCGACGATCTGCTTCATTCAACGGTTTCCAGGCCGCTCAGGATACCATCCGGTTTTCAGACCCTCCCCGGATCAGGCCTGCCGGACATTCTCGAATCCGACATGTTCGACAATTTAAGAGTCGAAATGTCATCAGCAAGTACCAATTCCATTTTATACAATTTCGACCGTAACGAACTTCTCCGGACCCGCGGCAAACTTATCAGGCTCAAGGAGCGCAGCGATGCCGCATATGAAAAATACCTGCAGCTGCCGGACGAACTTCCTCAAAGGATCAGGGACCTTGCGGCATCCCTTGTCGTATCTGCGGCAAATGATTATGACAAAGCCAGGGCTATAGAAAAATATGTCGCCGAGAATTTCGCTTATAACCTGGATGTGCGTTCGACGCCCAGGAACAGGGATTTTGTAGACTATTTCCTGTTCGACCTCCAGGAAGGGTATTGCTCCTATTTCGCATCTGCAATGACAGTACTTGCCAGGTGTGCAGGCCTTCCTGCCAGGTATGTCGAAGGTTACATGCTTCCTCCGTCGTCTTCGAAAGACAGGTCTGACGCATACGTGGTAACCAACATGCAGGCCCACGCCTGGACCGAGATCTATTTCGAAGGTTTCGGATGGCTTCCCTTTGAACCGACGCCGCCATTCAGGTCCACCTTCTATACGGCGGATGTCCAGAAGAATGTCAATGTAAGCCCAAATTACGGCCCGTCATACAACGATTACATGGAGATGATGGAGAGATACTACAGGCGCGGCAACAGCGGTTACGCCGCTCCCGGCAGGATCACGGAAGAGCCGGAGCCGGAAAAAGGCTCAGTCGTTATTATCATCCTTTTTACAATAGGGGCATTGTTCCTGCTTTTGCTGGCTTTCAATGCGGTCCGCAGCAAAATCAGGCTGTTCGTGCTGTCTTCACTGCCGCCGAGAACCTCGATACTCAGGCATTACAACTTTTACATCGGCTTGCTTAAGCTTGCCGGTTTCGGGATCCAGCCCGCGGAAACGCCGTACCAGTATTCCGTCAGGATCGACAGGCTGCTGTACTTCAGCCCGGTGCGGTTCAAAGACATAACCGATATATTCGTCAGGATCAGGTACAGCACTCATGATGCTACAGAAAACGAAAAGCAGCTGTTCACTGAGTTCTGTACAGGTTTTCTGAACGAAATGAGAGCTTCTATGGGCAGTCTGAAATATTTTATGCTGAAGTATATCCTCGGCAGGATCTGATGTCCTCCCACAAGTAACTGTTATGTTCTGCCCGGCAGAAAAAACATTGACACAAGCAAAGCCGTTCGATTCCGAACGGCTTTGCTGCTTGGGATTTATGCAAGTTTTGGGATCGCATATTAGAATCAGTACAGCATATGCAAATATGCATTAATTGATCCGGATAAGCGGTCAGAGGTCATATACTTCTTCTGCCGACAGTACGCTGATCCCGCCGGAACTCAATACTTCTGCCGTCTTTTCCAGGTTCCCCGTTTTCAGTATCACGAGTGCTTCATCGTCTTTCTTGCTGACGAAAGCGTACATGTACTCTATTTCGATCCCGGCATCCTTCAGGACCCGCAGTGCCGCAGCCAACCCGCCAGGTTCATCTTTGACGCCTATTGCCGTAACTGACGTCACGCTCGTGGTAAAGCCGTTTTCACGCAATACTGTCTCAGCCTTATCAGGATCGTTTACAATGAGCCTTAATATGCCAAAGTTTGTAGTGTCCGCCAATGACAAAGCACTGATGTCTATCCCGTTGTCTCCCAGTATCGACGTAACTTCCGCAAGTCGTCCGGATTTGTTTTCGAGGAAAATCGAAATCTGCTTCACAACCATGGATCTTACCTCCCGTTTACATGATTCCACCGGTTTGAATATATCAGCAGCACTCATGCTGCATGTCTTCATGCTTTGTCATATTTTGCGTTTGTCGATCACCCTTTTGGCTTTGCCCTGGCTGCGTTCTATGGACTTCGGCTCAACAAGCCTGACCTGTACGTTTATTCCAAGTGTATCCTCTATCCGTTTTCTGAGTGTCCTTTCAAGGTCCTCTATCCTTTTCACCTCATCCGAGAACATCGCCGGCGTCATTTCCACCCATACTTCCATAATATCGAGGTTTGACACCCTGTCCACGATGATCTGGTAATGCGGTGCAGTTTCTCCCATTTCGAGCAGTACGCTTTCTATCTGGCTCGGGAACACATTGACACCGCGGATTATCAGCATGTCGTCAGTACGTCCTGTCACCTTGCTCATCCTGACCAGTGTCCTTCCGCATTCACATGTCGAGTAATCCAGCGAAGACAGGTCTCTTGTCCTGTAACGTATCAGCGGCATGCCTTCCTTTGTGATGGTGGTGAACACCAATTCGCCCTTAGATCCGGGAGGCAGTACTTCTTCGGTTTCAGGGTCTATTATTTCGGGTAAGAAATGGTCTTCCTGTATATGCAGACCGCATTTGCACGGACACTCGGATGCAACGCCGGGACCTATGACTTCGCTGAGCCCGTATATATCTATAGCCATTATGCCCAGCCTTCTTTCGATTTCATTCCTCATTGCCTCCGACCACGGCTCAGCTCCGAACACACCGGCCTTCAGCTTCAGTTCGCTGAGTTTTATACCGGCCTCTTCAAGTTCTTCCGCCATATACAGCGCATATGAAGGCGTACACGCAAGTATCGTGGTGCCGAAATCCTTCATGATCTCCACCTGGAGCCTCGTATTGCCTCCGGAGATCGGAATTACAGATGCGCCCAGTCTTTCAGCCCCGTAATGGACACCAAGCCCGCCGGTGAAAAGACCATAGCCGTATGCCACCTGGATCACCGATTCCTTTGTAGCTCCGGCACTGACAAGCGTCCTTGCCATGACCTCAGACCATCTCTCGATGTCGCTTCTGGTATATCCGACTACCGTCTTTTTACCGGTCGTTCCTGACGACGCATGGACCCTCACGATCTCGGACATCGGCGCTGCGAACGTACCAAAAGGGTAATTGTCCCTGAGATCCTGCTTATAAGTAAAAGGCAATTTCGAAAGGTCTTCTATACCCTTTATGTCACCGGGTTCTATACCTTTCTCCTGCATCCTCGCCCTGTAAAAAGGAACATTGTGATACATCCTTTTGACGGTTTTTATCAGCCGCTCGCTCTGAAGCTTTTGCATCTCCTCTCTGGGCATGCATTCGCGCGACTGGTTCCAGTAAAGCATAAAAGAACCCTCCTCTGATATTTATTTATGCCCTTTATCCTCCCGCGAGAATAGCTTTCAGGGTTTACGGGCACCCGCCCGCCCCACGCAAAAGCAACAGGCTGAAAGTTCATGATCATGAAAAGCAATCTTACTTGAATCCATACCCGGCGCCGCATTTTTTGCGCGTGACATTCCTCGTCCTCAAAGGAATACCGCCATGCTGAGGAGTGTCACCGTACCATATACCCCGCGTTGAACGCCCTGATATTGACGTCAAGTAACTTCTGCGGTACTACCTCTTTCAGGGACTCCAGCCAGATTTCCTTCCCGATGGACGAGGTTCCCGCCAGCAGCCCGATAAGTACCATGTTTACTGCCTTGATATTTCCGCATTCCATTGCGGTTGCTAGAGCATTGACAGAGCGGATGCGAACACCTGCGGCCTCAAGCTTTTCCGTTATCCCTTCAGGATATTTGGCGCTTCCGGTAATAACAGGCATCGGGTCTATCTCCTGATCATTAAGCACAAGCGTTCCGTCCTTTTTTAGATAATCTATCCAGCGCAGCGCTTCAAGCTTTTCGAAAGCCAGTATGAAGTCTGCCTCACCTTTTTCTATTATTGGCGAATACACCTTATCGCCCATTTTGACATAAGTGACGACACTGCCGCCTCTCTGCGACATGCCGTGTATTTCCGAAACCTTTACGTCATATCCCTGCTTCTGGGCTACTTTTCCCAGCAGCCTGCTGGCCAGCAGCGTTCCCTGGCCTCCTACCCCCACTATCATGATATTCAGGTTATCCATTCTTATCACCGGCCTTTTCTATCGCATTGAAAGCGCAGACATTGCTGCAGAGCTTGCATCCGACACACAGCGCGATGTTGATCTCTATCGCATCGCCCTTGTCGACTATGGCTGGGCACCCTATCCTCATGCAGCTTCTGCACTTCCGGCAGTTCCCGTTTATCCTCTGGGGCCCTTCGTAGCGTACCTGCTTCAGCAGTGCGCACGGTCTCTGGGCAATTATCACGGACGGTTCGTCCGCCTCGACTTCTTCTTTCACTGCTTTTTCAAAATTCTTCAGGTCGAATGGGTCCGCTATCCTGACCCTTTCGATGCCGACCGCTTTTGCCAGCAGTTCCAGGTCGACCTGTTTTGTCGGCTCACCCTTGATAGTGAAGCCTGTTGTCGGATTATGCTGATGCCCCGTCATGCCTGTGATCGAATTATCCAGTATGATAACGGTGGAGCATCCCTTGTTGTAGACCACGTCTATCAGCCCGGTTATACCCGAGTGGATGAAAGTGGAATCTCCGAGCACTGCCACAGTCTTTCTTCCGAATTCCCTGCCGCGTGCTTTTTCCATGCCGTGGGCCATGCCGATGCTGGCACCCATGCACACGCAGGTATCCATGGACTGTGCGGGCGGAAGTGCGGCCAGGGTGTAGCATCCTATGTCTCCCGCCACTGTCAGCTTCAGTTTTTTAAGCACATGGAACGTGCCCCTGTGAGGACATCCCGGGCACATGACAGGAGGTCTTGCAGGAGCCTGGGAATCGACATCATAGTGCTTTTCGCCTTTAATACCGCACAGTTTTTCCCTGAGCAGCGTCGCAGAGTATTCACCAGTAACCGGCAGCAGGCTCTTGCCTGTCACCTCGATCCCCATGCTTTTTATCTGTTCCTCGAAAAACGGTTCAAGTTCCTCTATAACATACAATTTATCAACTTTTGAGGCGAATTCCCTGATAAGTTCCTCCGGCAGCGGATATACCATTCCAAGTTTCAGGTATGAAACGTCGCCCATGGCTTCACGGGCATACTGGTATGAGATGCCTGAAGTTATGACGCCAATTTCCCTGTTTCCCCATTCGATCCTGTTGAGAGGTGTCGTTTCAGCATAACTCCTCAGTTCCGCCATCCTTTTTTCAACCGCCAGATGACGTCCCCTGGCCATGGCGGGCATCATGACATATTTTGACGGATCCTTTACATATGGCTTCAGTTCGGTTTCGTTTCTCGAATCAAGTTCCACCAGGCTCCGCGAATGGGCAACTCGCGTGGTAAGCCTTACTATAACAGGACAGTCGAATTTCTCGCTTATTTCAAAGGCTGTCTTCACATAGTCCTTGCATTCCTGGCTGTCGGACGGCTCCAGCATCGGCACCAGCGATGCGCGCGCGTAGAACCTTGAATCCTGTTCATTCTGGGAACTGTGCATACCAGGGTCGTCAGCGACCACTATGACCAGCCCGCCGTTCACTCCCGTATAGGAAGCTGTAAAGAGCGGATCTGCCGCAACATTGAGACCTACATGCTTCATGGAGCAGATCGATCTTGCTCCTGCCAGCGATGCGCCTATTGCGACCTCCAAAGCCACTTTTTCATTAGGCGACCACTCGCTGTAGATTTCATCATACTTTGCGATGTTTTCGGTAATTTCCGTGCTCGGGGTCCCCGGATACGCGGTGGCAACCCTTACGCCTGCCTCATATGCCCCCCTTGCAACTGCTTCATTTCCCAAAAGCAATTCCTTCATACATATCATCCATTTCTGTATATCTTTTAATATATCTTTATATTTTTGTCCCTGGTTTCCATAAAAACCAGGCTTTTGGTTTCGCCTCGTTTTATTTTAATCTTTTGCATATTTTTTGTAAACCCTTAACAAAAAGGGACAAGCCCGTTCAAGGCATGTCCCGTGATCATGATCATTCTGTGACAGATCATTTGTGCAGCCTTACTTATCGGCACATTACAGGATTCCTGACCTTCTCCCGGTCTGCACTTCTCCGGGCATTTGGCAGGTGTCGCCCATCAGGCCTCCATCTCAAGACTTCCGGTCTCAGTTTTGCCAAATATTTTGTCCAACTGTTTCTGTGGCATCTTTGCAGTCACCAGGCTGACAACGGGAACGATCACCAGCGAAACGACCATTGCCACCGCACCGATATTCGGAGCGACAGCCGCATCCATTTTGTAAATTATCGCTCCGCCAAGCGATACTGCAAAACCGCCGATGAAGCCTGCCCATGCACCGGCCTTCGTTGTTCCCTTCCAGTACAGCCCGTACAGGAACGGGGCAAGGAACGCGCCGGCCACAGTGCCCCACGAGAAGGACATCAGCGCAAGGATGGAGTTGGGCGTCACAGCCACCATGAACGAGCATATCACGAACAGTCCGCACAACGCTCTCATCAGGAGCATCACGTTTTCCTTCTTCATGTTCGGGAACAGCGCTCCCTTCACCAGGTCCAGCGAAATTGCGGAACTTGATACAAGCACCAGTGATGAAAGGGTCGACATCGATGCCGAAAGCACCAGTATGACTATAATCCCTATAAGTGCATCAGGCATGGCTTTTTCCAGCACCATGGGCATTACCATGTCAGCGTTGGGTTTTCCGTTTGCTCCCACCGGCATGGTGTTGTCAAGGAAAAGCCTTCCGAATGCGCCGACAAAATATGCACTGCCGGCTATGATAAGCGCGAATATGGTTGATATGATGGTCCCTCTTTTTACAGCTGCGTCGTCCTTTATTGCGTAGAACTTGTGCACCATCTGGGGAAGTCCCCATGTGCCAAGGCTGGTCAGAACAATGAGCCCGAGCAGATTAAGAGGCTGAGCGCTGAACAGGCTGACAAGCCCGGGACCGTCGCCGGGAATCTGCGAAAGCTTCTGCAGTCCGCCCGACAAACCGCCGACTGCAGGGTTTGAAAGTATAAAATATACCATGAGTACGACGCCTATCAGCATAATAATGCCTTGTATGAAATCATTCAGCGCTGTTGCTACATATCCGCCCAGCAGCAGATATATGCCGGTCAGCAGCGCCATGGCCGCCATACAGTATATGAAGGGCACGCCGAATGTGGTCTCGAACAGATAAGCAAGCCCCTGATATACTGATGCTGAATAGGGCACAAGGAATATGAAAATGATCAGAGCAGTTACTATCTTCATGCCTTTGCTGTCATAGCGCTTTTCAAAAAACTCTGGCATCGTCGATACTCCGAGTTCGTGTGTCATCTTTCTTGTACGCCTTGCCAGTACCAGCCATGCAAGCAGGCTGCCCACCAATGCGTTGCCGATGCCTATGAACGTTGCTGATACGCCGAAATTCCAACCTATCTTGCCTGCGTAGCCAATGAAAATGACGGCTGAAAAATACGTGGTCCCGTATGCAAATGCCGAAAGCCACGGTCCCATCTTCCTGCCGCCAAGAAAGAAATCCTGTACGTTTTGAATTTTCCTCCTGCTGATGATCCCGACCAGGATCATGACAACGATGAAAAGACCTAAAAAGACAAACTTAAGCATACCTACCATCCTTCCATGCTATCTTGGTTCGTCGCAGCCGTACCTGCCATCCTTCGATAAAAATCCCTAGTAATTATACTACATATATATGAAAATGGAAAGCTGTTTTTTGGGAGGCCTGTTACCGGTCCCCCGGCTGGATGTTCCTATATATGATGCCTCTGGTTCACCTGATGATCTCAAGTATTTGCTTCTCAAATTTGAGCAGTTTTTCAAGGAGTTTGTCGAGTTCGATGTCATCCTTGCCGGTCCGCAGGTCGTCGCGGATGATGGCGGAAGCCTCTTCAAGCTCGTCTTTGAGCTTATCAAGCATGTGGACGATCTCAAGCCGCTTGAACCCGTATATCTCCCTCTTTTCCGCACGTTCTGCCTTCCTGCCCGCAGGTGCTGCTCCTTCTGCTGAGACCACGAAAGATTCACCGTATCCGGGGATGACCGGCACGATGCCAAGCTCTTTGTATATCAGGTCTCCGAACTCCCTGACCGCATCGTCTTCGCCATGTACCACGAAAATATGCTTTGGCTTCTTCCTGAAGGATTTCAGCCAGTTCATAAGGCCGGTCCGGTCGGCATGTCCTGAAAGGCCTTCCAGCATCTCCACCCTTGCGTCCACGTTTATTTCTTCACCGAATATCCTGACCTTTTTGGCTCCGTCCAGGATCCTTCTTCCCAGTGTGCCCTCGGCCTGATAGCCGACGAACACGATAGAAGACTCTTTCCTCCAGAGGTTGTGCTTCAGGTGGTGCTTTATCCTTCCTGCCTCACACATCCCGCTGGCAGATATTATGATGAGGCTTTTGGTGCTTTCATTCAGCGCCCTGGACTCGTCGGCGCTCCTGGTGAAGCGAAGACTCGGGAAGTCCAGCGGATTATCGCCGTTTCTTATGTACTCCCTGGCTTCCTCGTCAAAACAGTCCAGGTTGTTCCTGAAAACTTCCGTAGCCGATACCGCCAGGGGACTGTCGACATAGACGGGTATCTGCAGCAGTTCGTTCAGTTCCTTATCGTTCTTTTCGTGCTGCCTGAACAGTTCGTAAATGATTTCCTGCGTCCTGCCCACTGCAAAGGACGGTATGATCACGTTGCCGCCCTTCTCTTTCGTGGATCTTATTATCTCGATGAATTTATCTATCTTGTTTTCCGATCTTATGTGATCCCTGTTCCCGTAAGTGGACTCAATGAAAACGTAATCGGCGCTTTCAATTATGTCCGGATCCCTCAGTATGGGCATGTTCCTGTTGCCCAGGTCCCCGGAGAAAACAAGCTTTATCTCGCGGCCGTTTTCCCTGACCCATAGCTCCACTATGGAAGATCCAAGCAGATGGCCCGCATCGTTGAATTTCATCCTTATACTGTCGCTTATCCTGACTTCTTCGTAATAACGGACGCTTTTGAAAAGCCTGATGCAGTCTGTTGCGTCCTGCACGGTGTACAGGGGCCTTACAGGCGGAAGTCCTGCCCTTGCACGCTTGCGGTTGACCCATTCGTTTTCGAATTCCTGGATGTGTCCGCTGTCCGGCAGCATTATCGCACACAGTTCGGCTGTCGCCTTAGTCGCGTATATCGGGCCTTTGAACCCGTCGACATATAACTTCGGCAGTCGTCCGGAATGGTCCACGTGCGCGTGGGTCAGTATAACGAAATCCAGGTCAGCCGGGTTGAACGGGAATGGGTCGTGGTTCCGTGCTTCGTCCGCATTACTGCCCTGGAACATGCCGCAGTCCACAAGAAAGCTGCAGGTATCGGTTTCGATGTAGAAACATGAGCCTGTCACCGTTTTTGCCGCGCCCAGGAAAGATATCCTCATTAACAGCACCTCGCAATATATTTCTGCTGGTATTATATGATCAGGGCTTTTGGTTGTTATTCGACATTAATACGTAAATATCCTGTTAATCGCAAAGGGAATCTCAAAATTAAAAGTTATTTCCGCTGTTGCTGGTTTTGGGGTGGAATTTACTTTTTCAAATGAGTTCTGCAAAAATCGTTGAAATTTGGATAAATATTCGCTTGACTTGTCGGTTTTTATGCTTTATACTTGTCCTTGTGACTTTATGGGCCTTTAGCTCAGTTGGTCAGAGCAACCGGCTCATAACCGGTTGGTCCGGGGTTCGAGTCCCTGAAGGCCCACCATTTAATACGGAGGGATACCCAAGTGGCCAAAGGGGGCAGACTGTAAATCTGTTGTCAATGACTTCGATGGTTCGAATCCATCTCCCTCCACCAGAAAATAAACCTCCCGGTTCCGGGAGGTTTATTTCTTTAGTCCTGGCATCTGGCACATCAGCTGGTCAGTTATAACCCGACATGGCGTTTGCTGTTGTCTGTCTGACAGAAATGCCAGACACCACATTTTACAGTTCCCGAACTATCTTTTTAAAGTGATTGCCTCTTTCTTCGAAATTCCTGTAATGGTCAAAGCTGGCGCTTGCCGGCGAGAGCAGCACCACATCGCCCGCCACTGCGTTTTCGTATGCTTTCCTTACCGCCTCTTCCATCGATGCACAGCGGAACACAGGGATATCGGCTCCCCTGCCGGAACGCTTCACTTCGGCTTTCAGGGCTGCCTCTATTTTGTCGGATGTCTGTCCGAACAGTACAAGGCATTTGACCTTATCCGCAAGGACATCGCCCATTTCATCGTATGAAAGGTGTTTGTCATAGCCGCCGGCAATGAGTATGACCTTGTCATTGAATGCCCTTATCGTCGCCATGGTCCTGGACGGGCTGGAACCTATTGAATCGTTGTAGAAACTGACGCCGTTTACAGTCCTTACATGCTCGTTGCGGTGCTCAACGCCTCCGAACGACACAGCTACGGCCCTGACATCCGGCGGTTCCACAAATTCTATCGTTGCCGCGGCCGCAGCCATGTAGTTCTCCACATTATGGACGCCGGGGATCCTGATATCATTGACATCGACGATATCCACTTCCCTGCCTCCATGCCTGTAAACTATTTTTCCTCCGGACAGCGTCACGCCTTTGTCAAGATCGGCTGTTCGGCTGAACATGATTACCTTCCCCGGCGCTTCCGGGACAAAGCCGCGGGTGACTTCATTGTCATAGTTCAATACCAGCGTATCACTGACATCCTGGTAGAGGAAAATGTTCTTTTTGGCATCGATGTATTCCTGCATCGACCTGTGGACATCAAGATGGTTCGGTGAAAGGTTCGTCACGACTGCCGTGTTTATCCTGTTATGCATCGTGTGCAACTGGAAACTGCTCAGTTCCAGTACCACCATGTCGGACCCGCTTATCTCGTCTATCCTGTCCAGAAGCGGTGTGCCTATATTTCCTCCTAGCCAGCACTTATATCCGTGATGTTCGAGTATTTTGCAAATCAGCGTCGTCGTTGTCGTTTTGCCGTCGCTTCCGGTGATGCCGAATATCCTTGCAGGACACAGCCTGCAGAACACTTCCATTTCTGATGTTATCTCCGCCCCGGCTTCAGCTTCCCTCAAAAGTTCCGGTATATCGAACCTTATCTTCGGTGTTTTGAATATTACGTCAAAACCTTTGAGCTTCTCCAGGTAATCCGGCCCGAGGCAATACTCGATGTCCAGGCCTTCCAGCGACTTAAGCGCCGGCATGAGTTCATCCCTTCCTGCCCTGTCGAATGCCGTGACATTAACGCCAAGCTTCCCGAGATACCTTATCAGCGGTGTGTTGCTTATGCCTATGCCGAGAACGGCAACCTTTTTATTTACGATATCCCTTTTGAACTGCTCAAGCTTCTCATTCAACCCAGTATACCTCCATGATGATAAAAACATTATAAATTTTATAAATTACCACTTGCAATTATACTACATTTCTAGTAGAATAAATATTGCATTTTGAACCACGCGGGAATGGCGGAATTGGCAGACGCGCTAGTTTCAGGTACTAGAGCTCGCAACGAGTGTGCAGGTTCAAGTCCTGTTTCCCGCACCAAAGAAAAGAGAGATCACTGAAAGTGATCTCTCTTTTTCAGTTTTTGTGCATAGCAGTGCAGCAAAGCTGGTTAATCTGTCTCCACCTGAAGTTGCCGAACATCCGGACAG
>JAKOPX010000381.1 GCA_029778665.1 Bacillota bacterium
CGGAAGGACGTTGGTGATGCGCAGCCAGTAGACGGCCTGCTTCTGCCGCGGGAAGAACACAATGCGCCTTAAGTCGACCTTGCACCCCGTCTGGGACACGGGATCGTATATGTAATCGGAGCTGTTCGGATTTCGTATGTCAAGGGGGAGAAACTGAAACTCTGCGGGACGCTTGCCGTAGAAGGCCGTCCACACCAAGGTATAGGGATCTTCCACCTTCACGTTCCTGTATGGATTTGTGATAGCCACGCGTATATCCCACGGGCGGAAGGGGTTCTCCTTTAGAATGAAAGTGTATATCCCATTTTCGGTCGTAACGATCATGTTGGTCATTTTTATTTCGGAAACAGGCTTTACAAATATAGATTTAAATTCCGGAACAACTTCAACGACAAAACCTTCCGGTTCGCCAATATTCACCATCACGGGGGGAGCAGGAAGCTGTATCTGCGTGACCATATTTATTTGCGTGTAAATCTCGATCGGATCGCCTGAAAAAGAGACCGTCCTAGTGTGAGAATACGGGTTGGTCATCTTCTCGGGATATTTCTGCCCTTCTACGGGGTAGAACTCCCCTTCTATCGGCGGGTACGAAGGGTCCGCGGCAAAAGCAGGAAGGGCAGCAAAAAACAACATCAGGAATACAAGCTTTTTCATCACAACCCCGACTCCTTTAGGGAATTCACATACCAGCCGTATAGGTTATCCGAAGTGACAGGCCCGGCCGCAAGCTCGATCTCGTAAACGACCTGTCTCGTCTCGTTGCCCAGAGAACGGTAGCGCGTGGCATAAGCCTTGACGACGGCCCTGTTTTCCTGCAGGGATGCCAGCTCCGTCTTCAGCACCGACACGTTCTGGACGATGTTGTCCTTGACGACGGAATCGACGAAGGAAGGCCCCAGTACGTAGTTGAAGGAGTCGCGAAAGGCCTTGGTGGACAGCTTCATGGCCTGATTGAGATTTTGGTTTATGGTGGAAGGCGAGTAGTTGGCGTAAAGGCTCAGGAAATGCCGGGCGAAGATGTCGAAATTCACCTGTGCGGAAACAGGCTGAAGGGGTATCCTTTCTCCTTCGGGCGTAACTCCCACGATGTAGACGTTCTTCGATGTGTAAAGAAAGCCCGCAAAAGCCAAAGACATAACCAAAGCAATGCTCAGCACTATACACATGAGACC
>JAKOPX010000055.1 GCA_029778665.1 Bacillota bacterium
AATAAATTCCATAACCAAGCAGTTGTATCCTTCGATCGCACGCACGTACAACACCACGCCCAGCAGAGTTGAAAGAGCCATCAGGCATGCCATTGAGGTCGCATGGAGCAGAGGACAGGTAGAAACAATAGATGCCCTGTTCGGATATACGGTCAGTCACGGGAAAGGTAAACCTACAAATTCAGAGTTCATAGCAATGGTTGCGGACAAGCTGAGGCTTGACATGAAAGTCGGCTGAACCTTCGTACCGGCGTTCTGCAAAGAGTTCTGGCGAAGTTACTGAACGAAAAACACCACTTGGAATACGAGGTGGTGTTTTCGCCTTTGTTTTTTTATTTTGCCTGATTGCAGATACTGTCATTCCGATGTTGTGTATCGGAACTCCTATTTTGCTCCGAAAACGCGGTAAAATATCCTCCTGAAAATATTTCCGCTGTTTCTTTTACGCCAGTTTGAAATGGCTCTGTCCACTTCCTCGTAATGCTTTTCCATTCTGCTTTCCAGCCTGCGGATACTGTTTTCCACACAGGCACCCAGTTCGAGCTTGCTTTTGGCGATCTCCCTCGACAGATGTTCACGGGTGCTGTCAAGTTCATAGCTTATTTCTTTTGCAAGCTGACGGCCTATTTCATTAAGCAATGCCTGGACTGATTCGATTTCCCTGCCGGCGGGAGGTGCCAGGGATGTGGTGCTGTCATCCGGTACCGGAGCAGGAAAAAACATCCGGTCCTGCTGGAGTATCCTTTTTATTGCTTTAAGTTCGAGACCTTCGCTTCGCATCAGTTTTATCTTGTACATCATGTTTGCAAGCTCGGGGGTGTAATAGCGCCTGCCTCTTTCATCCTTTGGAACTTCCAGTTCACATTCCTTTTCGTAGAATCTCAGGGTATGATCGGACAGTTGGAGCATTTCGCTCAGCTCAGTGATTGAATACCTTTCCTTTAGTACTTCCATAATAATTCCTCCCGGACTGTATAACTGCCAATATAATACCATAAATGGAAAATGCAGTAAATCACGAGAGGTTATTTTCTCAATATTTCCAGCGCATGGAGCATGTCACATGGAAGAGGAGCCGCCAGTTTCACGGGCTGGCCTGAAAGGGGATGGGAGAATGAGACATGGGCGGAATGCAAGGCCTGCCTGCAGATAAGCCCGGTGTGCATGTTTTCATATTCAGGCAATGAATAAAGGGTGTCGCCGAGCAGAGGGTGTCCTGCCGCCTGGCAATGGACCCTTATCTGGTGGGTCCTGCCTGTAATGAGCCTGAACCTTAGGAAAGCGCAGTCGGCAAACTGTTCGAGCACTTCGTAGTGCGTTACCGACGGGGCTCCTTCGTCTGAAACGCGGCGAAGCATTATGCTGCCCGGAAGCCTTTCGATGGGCAGGTCTATGGTACCTTCAGGAGAAGGGAACGTACCGTGCACGATGCCAAGGTACTCCTTATGGTAAAGGCCGTTTTGCATCTGCTGTGCAAGTGCGTGCTGGACAAACGGATTCAGTGCGAACACCAGGATGCCGGAAGTGTCCCTGTCAAGCCTGCTTACGGGACGTATAAGCGTCCTTTTTCCCCTGGAAAGAAGGTAATGCATGAGACCGTTGGCCACAGTTCCTGTGAAGTGCCGTATTGACGGATGCACCACCATACCTGGAGGTTTGTTGATGGCAATCAGGCAATCATCCTCATAAATTATTTCCAGGTCCATTTCTTCGGGTATGATATCTTCGTTTTGCTCATCGAAATCTATCAGCGCTTCGAGAACGTCCCCTTCAGCCACTCTGGCATTGACGTGGACAGGGGCCGAATTGAGCAATATCCTTCCGGACTGCTTCATCTTTTTGATCAGTCTTTCCGATATGTGCAGCCTGGTTTTGAGAAGCTGTTTGACTGTTTTTGAACAGTCTTCAGCCGATATTTCCAGAACAAGTCTCATTTGCATCACCGGCAAAACGTATTATCTCAATGTTAGCGCAGGAAGATGCATAAATCAACCGGCAAGCATGCATCTGAAGGCTCGTTCGTTTCAATGAGGCCAAAGGTCGCCTGCCGTCCATGACCCGGAAAAGCGCCGGCAGCGTCCGTGCTGCAGGCTGCAGTGCGTGGCGCCTCAAACTGGTGCCATGACGCGGCCGCTCCTTAAGTACCGTTTGCATTCAAGCGAAGGCAGACCGGATAAATTCCGCTTCTGTTTGCTCCGGGGATTTCCTGGCTTATTGTCCGGGTACCCGCGCAAAATGGCCTGATGGCTTGAATTGAGCATCTGTGTGCGATAAAATGGATATAAACAAGAAAAAATTAGTACACAGGACAACTGCCTTAATTTTACAAGTCATATACAGTTTGCTAAAGAGAGGTATTTATGGATATAATTTACCAGGATTTTCTGAAGAATACATTCGGAATCGATGAAAGCATCATCAGGCTGACCCGGGATGTCGAACATGAAATCAGGGAGATATTCAGGGAGATAGAATCCATCAGGGAAGTAAACCAGTACAAGGTAATAGCAGCCATGCAGGAGCACAACCTCAGCGATTCCCATTTTGGCGGAACGACCGGTTATGGCTATAACGACAGGGGAAGGGAAGTGCTCGACGGTGTATACGCATCCGTATTCGGTGCCGAGGATGCGCTGGTCAGGCACCAGATCGTATCCGGGACCCAGGCGATAGCGATATGCCTTTACGGTAACCTGAGACCAGGGGATGAACTGCTTTCCATCACCGGAAAACCTTATGACACGCTTGAGGAAGTAATAGGGATCAGGGGCGAGGGTGCCGGATCCCTTAAGGACTTTGGGATAACTTACAGGCAGCTGGACCTGCTGGATGACGGCGGCATAGATATCGACAATATCAAAACGGTCATGGGACCGCGGACTAAAATGGTCCTGATACAACGTTCCAGGGGATATGAATGGAGACCATCGATAAAGATCGAAGACATAAGGAAAGCTGTCAGAGCAGTAAAGCAGGTTAACAGCAAAGCTATAGTCATGGTGGATAATTGCTACGGTGAGTTCACCGAGACGGAAGAACCCACACAGGCGGGCGCTGACCTGGTGGCGGGTTCGCTGATCAAGAACCCGGGAGGCGGACTTGTCCCGGCCGGCGGGTATATAGCCGGAAAATCGGAACTGGTACAGAATGCAGCTTACAGGCTGACCACACCTGGCCTCGGCAAGGAAGTCGGAGCCACGCTGGGGAATAACAGGCTCATGTTCCAGGGGCTGTTCATGGCGCCTCATGTGGTGGCTGAGAGCATCAAGGGGGCAGTGTTCACAGCTGCTCTGATGCAGAAGCTGGGATTTGAGACTTCCCCGGGTCCAAAGGAAAAAAGGAGCGACATAATACAGGCCATACGCTTCAATGATCCTGAAAAATTGACAGCATTCTGCCAGGGCATCCAGAAAGGGTCACCCGTCGATTCGTTCGTAACTCCTGAGCCGTGGGACATGCCCGGATATGACAGCAAGGTAATAATGGCCGCAGGTGCGTTCGTCCAGGGTTCGTCCATAGAACTGAGCGCGGATGCACCGCTCAAACCCCCGTATACGGCATATATGCAGGGCGGACTGGTGTACGAGCATGTGAAGCTTGGCGTCATGACAGCCCTCAAATATATGAAGGAAAGAAACCTTGCAAGGTTTTAGATCGGATATGAGAAAGCTATATACAGAAGAAGAAGACAAAAAAACAATCGAATTCCCGACCGGGAGGTCAATAAGCCAGGAAGAAGCGGTTTCCGGCAGGAAGAAGGCATACAGAAGGATTACCGCTGGGACGCTCCTTATGCTGTTCACTGTCTTTTACGTCCCTGCTCTCCTCAACTGGGTCTCTGGGACACATATAGCGCAGGATGTGATAAGGAACGGCATAATAGAGGAGTATATACAGGTTAGTGCAGTACTGATCAGGAATGAGGTGTTGCTGAAGCCGCCATCCTTAGACGGGATATATATCCCGGAGATACATGAAGGCGAAAAGGCGGCTGCATACAGCACGATAGCAAAGGTAATGGGCAGTGAATCCGATGAACTGCTGAGGGAAATAGAGGATATAAATGCGAAAATAATAAAAGCCCGCCTGGAGCAGTCGGAAAAGAGTGAGTTTTTTTCGGCCGACCTGGCAAAACTCGATGCCGAGATCGGAAAAAAGGTCAGGGAACTGATTGCTGTGTGCAACTCGAAAAGTTTCGGGGAAATGGGAAGAAAAAGGACTGAGATCCGCAGCCTGGTCGAGAAAAAAGCAGAGATCGCAGCGGGAGATACGACTGATGAATATATAAATACGCTGCAGAAACAGAAGAAGACCCTGCAGAACCTGATTCAGCAGAATACGGTACAGATCAGGACGAATACTTCAGGCATAGTTTCATACTGTATCGACGGATATGAAGGCATATTGACGCCTGACAGGGTCATGGACATGACAGTGGATGAACTGGACAGCATACGGGAAAGATGTGCGTTGCATGAAACCGATACGCGGAATGTGAAAAAGGACAAGCCATTTGCCAAGATATTAAAAGGCATAGATATGTACATGGCGGCAGATATTCCCGCGGACAGGGCAAGGAAGCTCGAAGAAGGGAACAGCGTCAGGGTTCGCATCAACAGCATGGATTTTGAAACATCGGCGACCATAGTGAAAATCGGGGAAGTTGAAAATGACAGGGTCGTTGTTGTAGTCAGGATGAGCAGAGGTCTTGATGTCTTATCAGGCAAGAGGGTAGTTGATGCAGACATCATCACCAAAACCGAAGAAGGCCTGAAGGTGCCTCTTAAATGCCTGATGGACATAAATGCCGACGGTACAAGGGGAAGGATAATGCTGGTGAAGAGCAACATCGCCGTCAGCAGGGAAGTCGAGATAGTATGCAGCGATGAGGAGTATGCTATCATCAGGACGCCTGAAGGTGAATATGAAAATACTGTCAATCTTTATAATATATATATCGTTAACCCGGATAATATAGAAGAAGGTGAAATAATAATAAAATGACGGAAGATCGTGACATCATAACCGAAAACATAAGTGAGCTGCGCTCAAGGGTGGCGGCCGCAGCCGCCAGGGCAGGAAAGGACCCGTCTGATATCAGGATCGTTGCCGTTACCAAGACCGTGGAGCCTGAGCGTATCAAAACGGCATTCCGGTGCGGGATAACCGATTTTGGAGAGAACAGGGTTCAGGAACTGGTGAAGAAGGCCGATATACTGGATGTAGAATGCAAATGGCACATGATCGGGCATCTGCAGACAAACAAGGTGAAGTACATAATTGACAAAGTGTGCCTGATACATTCTCTGGACAGCATCGAACTTGCAAATGAGATAAACAGGCGTGCTGAAAAGGCCGGAAGGGTGATCGATGTCCTGGTGCAGGTCAATGTGGCCGGCGAAAGCACAAAGTACGGTATAGAGCCTGCATCAGCCCTCGACTTCGTAAAGGAAGTCAGCAGAATGGGAAATATCAGGATAAAGGGATTGATGACGATAGCGCCGCTGGTACCCGATCCGGAGGAAGTAAGGTGGGTTTTCAGAGGTCTCAGGCAATTGCTTATTGACATCGGAAAGGAAAATATTGATAATGTAAGTATGAAATACCTTTCTATGGGTATGAGCAACGATTTTGAAGTAGCCATAGAAGAGGGAGCGAACATAATAAGGCCGGGAACGGTAATTTTCGGAAAGCGCGGAGGTTAGCGCCGGTCATTTACAGGCGCCGGTCCAACGGTGCGGAGCCGGTCAACCAAAGAAAAACGGAGGGATATACGAATGGCAAAGCTTCTCAACAAAATGCTCAATCTGGTGGGCTGGGAAATGGAAGAGGAAGAAGAGGAACTTGAGGAAGAGGCGGTGGAAGAGAAGTATCAGCCTCCTCAATACCTCCAGACATTCACCAAAAAAACTCAAAGCAGCAAAGTAGTAAATATCCATTCCAACAATCAGTTCAAAGTCGTCATTATGCAGCCTGAATCCTTTGACGACGCAAGGGAAGTATGCGATCAGCTGAAGAGCAAAAAGCCGGTCGTCGTCAATCTTGAAGACCTCACCAAGGAGACTGCGCAGAGGGTCATCGATTTCCTCAGCGGCTCGGTATATGCCCTGGACGGCGATATACAGAAAGTATCGTCGGGGATATATATGATCGCGCCGAACAATGTGGATATCATGAGCAACTTCAGGGATGAGATCAGGACAAAGGTATCATTCCCGTGGGTGAAATAATCTGCCTGCTACCGGGTCTGGAGGCATGAAATGAGGTTTTTTCTGTACAGGCTTGCCAGTCTGTTTTTTGACGCAGCGGAACTGATACTGCTGATCAGGGTCGTCATTTCATGGTTGCCTGTAAACAGGGATCACAGGCTGGTAATTTTATTATACAGGATCACGGAGCCGATTCTGATGCCCATCAGGTCGATGATCAGGAGATCGTCTGTCGGGAATCGGCTGTTTTTTGATTTCTCGCCGCTGATAGCATTTATTCTGCTTGCCATTTTGAGGAATATAGTTTTACGGATAATATTGCGATTCATATGAACGAGGGGTGAGCGTTTCATGAATTATACGCCCAATGACCTGCAGAACCTGACTTTCAAAAAGTCGTTCATGGGCTACAGCGAGGACATGGTAAACGATGTCCTTGATAAGATAATCGAAGATTACACAGCATACATAAGAGAGAACGTCGAACTCAAGGACAAGCTTGCGTTGCTCAACGAAGGCCTCCAGCACTACAAGACGATGGAGGAACAGTTGCAGAACACTTTGCTCATAGCGCAGCAGACAGGGGAAGAGATAAAGAAAAATGCCTATGAGAAAGCGGAGAACATCATCAGGGAAGCTGAGATAAGAGCACAGAAGCTGATCAATGACGCGAACCAGGAAGTGGTCAAGATAAAGCTGGAATACGAGGAAGCGCGGAAAAAGCTCCACCTGTTCAAATCCAAGTGCGAGATGCTGCTGATGTCCCAGCTTGAGCTTCTGAGGCAGATGTTCGATGAGACGGACAACGAAGAAGAAGAGTGAATTTATTGACAGCAGGGCGGCATTATTGTATAATGCTATTCAACATTTTGAATACCTGCAATTGTAATGATCGGAACGAGTAGAGGACCTGGACGCTTCCAGAGAGCGGACGGCCGGTGAAAGTCCGCAGCGGCGGTTCTTGAAAATCCTCCGGGAGCAGCTGTCGGAAAGCAGATCCGGGATGGACTGCGAGTATGATAAGCCGGTTCACACCGTTATATGTGGCAATGAGTGACTGTTGCAGAGTACCGGATACCGATGCGGGCATACCGCATGATGTGTTTTCATCCGGGCACGGCGGCAGTAAATTGGGTGGTAACGCGTGAGTTTCAAAGCTCTCGTCCCTTTGCGGGGCGGGAGCTTTTTGGTTATGCAGCGGATTTGGTTATACGGCGAAAAAGTATCGGAACTGGAGAGCAAGGAGGAAGCTATGTATAAAAAGGTATCTACTGATCTCAACTTTGTAGAACGGGAAAAAGAAATCCTGGAATACTGGAAAGAGAATAGAATATTCGAAAAGAGCCTCAAATTCAGGGAAGGATGCAAGACCTTCACATTTTATGACGGTCCCCCGACAGCAAACGGAAAACCGCATATCGGCCATGTCATCACAAGGACCATGAAGGACCTCTTCCCGAGATACAGGAGCATGAAGGGCTACAATGCCCTCCGCAAGGCAGGTTGGGATACCCACGGTTTGCCTGTCGAGCTGGAAGTGGAAAAAATCCTTGGGATAAATGGAAAGCCGCAGATAGAAGAGTACGGCGTCGAGCCGTTTATACAGAAGTGCAAGGAGAGCGTATGGAAGTATAAGCGCGAATGGGAGGAAATGAGCGAACGTGTCGGCTACTGGGCAGACATGGAGAATCCATATATCACGTACAATAACTCATACATTGAATCCGTATGGTGGGCCCTGCGCCAGATCTGGGACAAAGGGCTGCTGTACAAGGGACACAAGATAGTGCCCTACTGCCCGCGCTGCGGGACGTCGCTCTCAAGCCATGAAGTGGCACAGGGATACAAGGAAGTAAAAGAAGCATCTATTTACGTAAAATTCAGGGTCAAGGGAGAGCCCGGCGTTTACCTGATGGCATGGACCACTACACCGTGGACTCTGCCGTCGAACGTTGCTCTGACGGTCAACCCGAATGAGACGTACATCTGGGCAAAATGCGGCGATGAAACATATATACTTGCCGAATCCCTGGCGTCGACCGTCCTGGGAGATGATTATACCGTGACTGGAAGCCGGAAGGGTTCGGAGCTTTTCGGAATGGAGTATGAGCCGCTGTTCGATTTCGTGACGCCTGACAAAAAGGCATATTATGTGGTGCATGACGATTTCGTAACGCTTGACGACGGTACCGGCATCGTCCATACCGCACCGGCATTCGGCGAAGACGACGCAAAGGTAGGCAGGCAATATGATCTTCCGTTCGTACAGCTTGTCAACGAACAGGGCGAATTCGTCGAGGCGGTGAAGCCCTGGAAGGGCATGTTCGTAAAAGCAGCCGATCCGATGATCATCGAGGATCTCAAGTCCCGCGGCCTGTTGTTCAAGGTCATGGATTATGAGCATTCGTATCCTTTCTGCTGGAGATGTGACACTCCTCTGCTTTACTATGCGGCGGACACATGGTTCATCAGGATGACGGCGGTGAGGGACCAGCTGCTCAAAAACAACAACATCATAAACTGGCTGCCAGATAATATCAGGGAAGGCCGCATGGGCAACTTCCTTGAAAACGTCGTCGACTGGGGCCTGAGCCGTACGAGGTACTGGGGCACTCCGCTGCCGATATGGGAGTGCGGCTGCGGCCACCGCCATCTTGTAGGGAGCATAGCAGAGCTGAAGGAAATGGGCGAAAACGTGCCCGACGACATAGAACTGCACAAACCGTTCATAGATGCGGTATATCTCAAATGTCCTAAATGCTCCGGACGCATGAAGAGAGTCCCCGAAGTCATAGACTGCTGGTTCGATTCCGGTGCTATGCCGTTTGCACAGTGGCATTACCCGTTCGAGAACAAAGAGATTTTCGAGGAGCATTTCCCGGCAGACTTCATAAGCGAAGCGATAGACCAGACCAGGGGCTGGTTCTACACGCTGCTTGCCATTTCGACGCTGCTGTTCGACAAGCCCGCGTTCAAAAATGTAATCGTCCTCGGGCATGTCAACGACAAGGACGGGCAGAAGATGAGCAAGCACAAGGGGAACGTCATCGATCCCTGGGTCGTGCTGGACAAACAGGGAGCCGACGCGGTCCGCTGGTACTTCTACACCAACAGTGCGCCGTGGCTTCCCAGCAGGTTCTATGAAGAGGCAGTCAGCGAAAGCCAGAGGAAGTTCATGGGCACTCTGTGGAATACTTACGCGTTCTACGTGCTGTACGCCAACATAGACAAATTCGATCCAACCAGGCACAGCCTGGAATACGACAAGCTGTCGGTGATGGACAAGTGGATCCTTTCGAGGCTCTACACGCTGATAGGCAACGTGGACAGGAACCTCGAGAATTACAGGGTCACCGAGTCTGCGCGCGACATACAGGACTTCATCGATGAACTGAGCAACTGGTATGTCAGGAGATGCAGGGAGCGCTTCTGGCAGAAGGAAATGAACCAGGACAAGATCAATGCGTACATGACGCTCTATACGGTACTGGTGGAGCTTTCAAAGACCATAGCGCCGTTCGTTCCTTTCATAAGCGAACAGATATACCTGAACCTGGTCAGGAGCGTCGACCAGTCTGCGCCTGAAAGCGTGCACCTGTGCGATTTCCCCACGGTGAAGGAAGAATTCATCGACAAAGAGCTTGAGAGGAACATGGATAAGGTCCTGAAATACGTGGTGCTGGGACGTGCATGCAGGAACACTGCAAACATCAAGAACCGCCAGCCCATAGGCACGATGTTCATCAGGGACAGCGAAGAACTGCCTGAAATGTATGCGGAGCTTGTGAAGGATGAACTGAACGTGAAGAAGATCGTATTCACCAGCGATGCTTCAGGCTTCACGACCTATAAATTCAAGCCCCAGCTCAGGACAGTGGGTCCGAAATACGGCAAGCTGGCGCCCCGGATAGGCGAATACCTGTCGGCGGCAGACGGCAATGAGCTGATGGACCGCTTCAACAGGGACGGAAAAGTGACATTCAGCCTCGAAGGAAGCGAGATCACCCTTGAACTTTCGGATGTGCTGGTGGAAACCGTGCAGAAAGAAGGCTTCGTGTCTGAAAGCGAACGTGACATAACGGTAGTGCTCGATACGAACCTGACTGAAGAACTGATAGAAGAGGGCTTTGTCCGCGAGATAATAAGCAAGCTACAGACAATGAGAAAAGAAGCCGGCTTCGAGGTACAGGACCGCATCACCGTATATTATGGCGACAATAAGAGGATATGCGGCATAATCGAGCGGAACAGGGAACTCATATGTGATGAAGTGCTGGCTGACGGCATGCATCCTTCAACAGGCGATGGATACTCGAAGGAATGGAACATAAACGGCGAAAACGTGAGGTTCACCGTTCGGAAAATGTGACAGGCCGGGGAGGAAATGAATGGATAAAATATATGTGGAGTTAGGCGACAGAAGCTATCCCATATATATAGAAGCGGATTTTTCCGGACTGGGAAGCGCTTTGAAGGAAGCCGGGCTTTGCGGCAGGGTGATGGTCGTAACAGACAGCAATGTCGGAAGGCTGTACCTCGAAACCTGCATGAATGAGCTTTCCTCGGCAGGGGCCCAGGTGTGCTCTCATGTATTCGAAGCCGGAGAAAAAAGCAAGAACCTCGATACGGTGCAGGACATCTACAGGCAACTGACAGCACAGCGGTTCGACCGCGGTTCCGTGATAGCGGCGCTTGGCGGAGGCGTTACCGGCGACCTGGCTGGTTTTGCCGCCGCTACATACATGCGAGGCATCAGCTACGTACAGATACCGACGAGCCTTCTGGCCCAGGCGGACAGCAGCATAGGCGGGAAGACAGGGGTGGATTTCGAAGGTGTCAAGAACATCGTCGGTGCTTTTTACCAACCCCGTTTCGTCTATATCAACATAAATACGCTGCGCACCCTGCCGCTGCGCGAGCTGAGGTCCGGGCTTGCCGAAGTCATAAAGCACGGGCTGATCAGGGATGCCGGATTTTTCGATTACATCCGCATGAATATGCATAAAATTTTCGGATTTGACGAAACCGCCCTCAGGCATGTAACAAAGTCCAACTGTTCCGTCAAAAAGGGCGTAGTGGAGCAGGATGAAAAGGAAAGCGGGCTGAGGGCGATCCTCAACCTCGGGCATACTTTCGGCCATGCCATTGAGAGCGTGTCCGGATTTACGCTTCTCCACGGCGAATGCGTTTCCATCGGGATCGCGGGAGCGTTCAGGCTGGCGCAGAAAATGGGCATGGTGGGCAATGCCGTAACGGAAGAAGTGGAAAAGACTCTCGAAGCGGCAGGACTTCCTGTACGGGCATCAGGAATGGACCCGCAGCGGATCTTTGCGGAAATGCTGCATGACAAAAAGGCAAAGGGAGGAAAACTCAATTTCGTGCTCCCTGTCCGCATCGGCGAAGTAACGGTCCGCACGGTCGAAGACGAAAAGCTACTGATGGAAGTGCTGAAAGAGCTGGTCAGGTGATAAGCGGCCGGATAAAGTCCATAATAGAAATCGACATAATAAAATTTGACATAATAAAAATCGCCTCTTCAGAAAAAATAGAAAAGAGGCGATTTTTATTACTGCCCGTCTACGCGTTTTACGGGGGCAGACGGACCCTGGGTCCGGGGAGGTGATTTTCCGTGTTCATCAGCAGAAAGCGTTTCAGAAGGCTGGAAAGTAAAATAGACAGGCTGGTGAAGGATATGGAAAAGTCAAGGATCAGGGAATATGTCTGCTACCTTGAGAACCCCAAAAGAGTTTTTTTTTCTAATTTTTTTGCGGGTCTTGCAAGGGGATTCGGCGCCTCTGTCGGCTTTACGCTGCTTGCCGCGGTCCTTCTGTATTTGCTGCAGAAGATCGTGCGGTGGAACCTGCCGATAATAGGAGATTTCATAAATGAAATCGCGAAGATCGTCGAAAACAATCTGCGGAATTCAAGGAGGTAAAAATGAACAGACAGGAAGCAGAACACTACCGCCAACTGCTGCTGAAAATGCTGGATGAAACGGAAGATACGATAGAACTGATGAAAAGCCACAGGGAGGGTGAACAGGACAAGTATTCTACCGGTGAACTTTCTAACTACGACAATCACCCTGCCGACCAGGGGACGGAACTGTTTTACCTTGAAATGAACAACGCGCTCAAGGTGCATGGGGAAAACATAATGAAGGACATAAAAGATGCCCTTGGAAGGATAGACAGGGGTACTTACGGCGTATGCGCCGGGTGCGGCAGCGACATACCCCGCGAAAGGCTCGAAGTGCTGCCATATGCCAGGATGTGCCTGAAATGCCAGGAGGAGCTTGAGAATACATCGGTCCGGCAGTACATGGACAGGCCGAATGAAGAGCTTGTCATCGACGCGCCGTTCGGCAGGAAATACCTCAACAGGCAGGAAGATGACGAGCATGAGGGCATGGACCAGCTGAACGACCTTATGAAATACGGGTCTTCCGACAGTCCTCAGGACCTGGGCGGATACCATGACTATAAGGAATACTATACGAATGAAATTGACAAACAGGGGATCGTGGACGACATGGACCAGGTCTCCAATGACGAGTACAGGAGGCAGCTGCCCGGCTAGCGGGCGTTATTGGCACTAAGTTTACAATAATACAGAAAGATATTGGAAATAACTCAAAAAAATTATATAATCAAATAAATAGATATCCGGCAAAGCCTTTGTGTTTGTTTCAGGGGGAGAAATGAGGGCAGAATCATTATTGCTTATCGGGACTGTCGATACGCAGACGGCTTTCTATATAATATATTCCGTGCTTCTGCTGGTCCTGCTGCTTGCCTTTGCAGTGCGGCTCTATATTTCCGGGCGCGAGAGGAAGCTGTACCTGCAGCGTGAAGTTTCCGAAGCGATAATTGAAAATGCCAAGACGATGGTTTTTATTTTTTCGCTGGACGGAAAAGTGCTTATATTCAACAAATTCGCCCAGGAGATGACCGGGTACGGGAAGAAGGATGTAGTCGGACGCAGCATTGACGAGATACCGTTCCTCAGCAGGGACACCGAACTCGGGAAATTGATACATGAGGCTGTGTCGGAAAAGACGATCGTGCAAAATAGAGAAGTATGCTTCACTGCAAAAAACGGCAGGAAAATCTACTCCCTCTGGAACATAGACATGATCAACGACACAGGGAATGTCCCGGTATATGTGGCAGCAATGGGGATCGACATCACGGACCGAAAGAATACGGAATCGAGGCTTGCCGATAGCTACCAGGAACTCGAATCACTGTACCGGGAACTGGTGACCAAGGAAATAGAACTCAGGCTCCAGTTTGACGACCTGAACGCGAGGGATAACGACCTGAGGCGGAGTGAAGAGCGTTACAGGCTGGCGGTGGAAGGGGTCAACGACGGCGTCTGGGACTGGGACGGCAAGGACGGAAGACTTTTCATGTCCAAAAAGGCGCGGGCAATCCTGGGGATAGAATCCGATAATGACTTTCTGACGATCGAGAAATGGTTCGACGTCATACTGAAAGAAGACCTGGACAAATTCGTGGTTAGCCTGAACAGGTACATTACCGAACCCCAGAACAAGCATCTGCAGATCGAATACAGGATAAAGACCGCGAACGACGAGATAAAATGGATCAGGACAAGAGGGATGGCGATATGGGATGAAGAAGGCAATCCCATTAGGGTGGCCGGATCCATCACGGATATAACTGAGCAGAAACTTGCCGATGAAAAAATACACAGGCTTGCTTTCTTTGATTCTCTTACAGGACTGCCCAACAGGGCATTGCTGATGGACAGGTTCAGCGTTGCCGAGGCGAACGCCCGAAGGAAGGGAAAGGGAATAGCCGTATTTTTCCTTGATCTTGACAATTTCAAGACCATAAATGATACGATGGGGCATACCTACGGCGACAAGCTCCTCCTCAAGGTGGGCGAGCAGCTGAGGCTGAAGCTCAGGAAGAGCGACACGATCGCAAGGCTCGGCGGTGATGAGTTCATAATGCTGCAGACGAACATAAGCAGCATGGATGAAGTATACAAGCTTGCATCAAGGCTGCTCAACATATTCAAAAAGCCGTGGAAGCTTGACGACCGCGAATTCTACGTCACTGCCAGCATAGGGATATCCATATACCCGAATGACGGGACGGACCTGAAGGAACTGATGAAAAACGCCGATGCTGCCATGTACCGCGCCAAGGAAAAGGGTAAGAACAATTTCCAGGTATTCACACCCGAGCTCAATATGAAGATCATGGAGAGGATGGAAATCGAAAACCACCTGCGCAAGGCCTCGGAGAGGAAAGAATTCGTCCTGTATTACCAGCCCCAGATAGAACTGGCCACCGGCAGGGTCAGGAGCGTCGAAGCGCTGATAAGATGGTCGGATCCGCATATGGGCTGGGTAATGCCCGAGGCATTCATACATATAGCGGAGGAGACGGGCCTGATCGGCGATATTGGCGAATGGGTGATGACCACCGCCTGTGCCCAGCTGCGCAAATGGCACGACGAAGGGCATGATGACCTGAAGATATCCGTGAACCTGTCGGCAAGGCAATTCCAGCAGCAGGATATTTTCGAGAAGATCATGGGCATAGTCGAAAAAACAGGCATCAGGCCGGAATGGCTCGAGCTTGAGATAACCGAGAGCCTCGCCATGCAGGACCTCGAGCATACGACAGGCATCCTGAAACGTATCAGGGAAGCGGGCTTCAGCATATCACTGGACGATTTCGGAAAAGGGTATTCTTCTCTCAATTACCTGAAAGCATTGCCCATAACCAACCTGAAAATAGACAAGACATTCATACACGGTATAACGAGCAGTGCCAACCAGGCCAAGATCGTGAAGGCGCTGATATCCCTTGCCCACAGTATGGACCTCACTGTGACTGCGGAGGGAGTGGAGAGCAGCGCCCAGCTGGAATTCCTGGTGAAAGAGCGATGCGACACGGCCCAGGGGTACCTGTTCAGCAAGCCGAAGCCGGCGAAGGACGTAGACCTGTCGTCATACAAGGTACTGGCGGATAAGCAGGCGGAAGCGCCCCAGTGCGTGGAAATGACTTCCTGACCGGACCAGGACAGCTTTCCGGCCTGACTCTCTTATATTCTGTCTTCCGTCCGGATTTTTTCATGTCTTGCTGTCGACGAACCATTTGTCGTCTTCCAGCCAAAGGTAGGTTTCCCTGCCGTTTATCCTGCACTTGTACCTGATGC